>DAIMZU010000190.1:0-5787 GCA_036733845.1 Ramlibacter sp. | reverse complement strand
GTGCCTGAGATGGAATAGAGACCAGAATACAGAACAGTCTCAGCGTTGGGGCACGTGAGTTGGGTAAGCATGCGCAACAAACGCCCGGGGCACTTTTCGCCATCAGGAGGCGCCTGGCTCCAGTTCGAAGAGACTCCCCAGGTACGCGGGCGGATCAAACGGCTTCCACCCGGCATCGTCCTGCGACAGCCGGTCAGCCAACAGGAACAGCGCCGCCGGATGGGACATCATCCCATGATGGCTGGACAGGATGCCGACATTCTCCTGCCGGTCACCGCGCGGCTGGACGCAAGGCCGCCAATCCGAAAGCCCGTCGACCCGGCTGTAGATGGAGGTGGACGGGACCGGTAGCGGCGCGGGCACGTGCATGGTGTGCTCCGGCTGGCGCGTGACCGCTTCGTAGACCGGCCACACATGGTTCGATCGCTGCGGAGGCAGCACCGCACTGCCGAGGGTCACCACGCAGCGAACCAGGTCCGGGCGCGCAAGGGCGAGCGCGCGCGCATACAGCCCGCCCATGCTCGCGCCGACCACGCTGATCTTCCGTTGCGCCCGCTCGGCGAGGGCTTCAGCGCGCTCGATGACAAGATCGAGGGCCTCCCAGCGGCCCCAGTTCACGCCAGCGCCCCAGGCGTACGGGTCGAACCCTTGCTGGCGCAGGAAAGCACGGCAGACGGCGGTGAACTCGTCGCCGGCAAGGAAACCTGGCAACACCAGGACGGGGTGCCCGTCGCCACGGGCTGCCGCGGTGCGCAGCCACGCCCATGCGGCCAGGGTCGCACCGGCTTCGGCTGCGGCACGTGGCGCATCGGACAACAGGAATGCGGGGGGAGGCGGGTCCAGGGCCACCGATGGGTCAGCGCCGCCGGTTCGGCGGCTGGCAAGGTCGTACATCACCCGAGGATGTTGCCTGCAGCGGGTGCGCCGGCCTGTCAGAAGACCTCGCCAGTACAAAGACAAAGGCCGGCGGCCGCCATTCGGCCGACGGCATCCGAGCAAGCGTGAGCCCTTACCGGCGCCCACCCTCGCCCACCAGCGCGTCCACCATGCGGCGGATCGCCCGGACCTGGGTGCCTGCACGGGTGGCGTAGACGTCCCCGTCGTAGCCCCACCAGTCCCAGCAGCTGTTCAGCGCCTCGCCCACCTGCGGATAGAGCACGACGATCCGGTTGTGCTCGGCCCAGGGGTTATAGCCCGCAAGGCGGACGAAGGTATCGCCGACCTCTTTCGCCGACTGGCGGCAGCCGTGCAGGACCACGTGCAGGCGGCAGGCCGGCCCCTGCGCGCCCTGCCTGCAGCCCGCCGGCAGATAGAGCCAGCCGGCCGGCGCCAGCGAGGCGGTCTGCGCAAATGGCGCCTGGTCGAATTCAACGAGGTTCGGCGCCTCGGCGCCACGAGGCGGCGGCGTCAGCCCGGGGTGGAGATGCGAAAGCAGTTCGCCCGCCAGGTCGAGTCCGCAGTCATTGAGGTAGGGGGCGGACGTGGCGTGACAATCGACGCCCTGCCCTCGCGTGACCATGCCATGGCCGGCTTCCGGGTGGCGATCCAAGCGCAGGTTGGCCGGCGCGACGAAGCTCAGGTAGAACTGCGCCAGGGCACCGACGACGCCCGGTTTGACCGTGCCGTCCTGCGCGCCGCTGAACAGGAAGACCCGCGCATGACGCAGCCCCGCCGTCGGCGCGATCTCGCCGCGGCGGGCCAGTTCACGGGTGCGCGCAGCCAGGCGCAGCACCGGCACCGGCTGAAGTCCGCGCATGCAGCGCAGGTTGGCCAGCAGCAGCGTGCCTTCGGCACATAAGTAAGGACCGCCCGCCACGGCCCCGATGCCCGTGAAGACGTCCGAGTGCGCGAAATGCACCTGGACCGCCATGAACGCGCCCGAGGAAACGCCGGAGACGGTGACTTGTTTTGGGTCGATGCGCAGGGTCGGCAACGCGGCGGGGGCTGCGAGCGCGGGTGCGGCAAGCAGGAACAGGATCCATGCGGCCAGGATCGACAGGACGAACGACCTCCATTGCGTGGCGCGAGGGCCAGGGGAGAGGGTCATCGAACTCGTTGAAGGTGGCGGGCGGTGGAAAAGAAAGCACCCGTCTTGCTGAGCGCCCTTTCCTGTAGGTGCCGGGGTCCGCAAGTACGCGTGCCCCACGGCTGCAAGCAACCGTGGGGCACCCATTGTGGATGATCCGTTCCTGGCTTATCGCGCGAGAGGCTCTGCAGGTCGGAACACCTGAGTGATCCTTACTGGACCTTCACCGCCTTCGTGCCGGAGAGGGGGCAACCTTTTTCATTCTCGGTAGCCAGCAGGTTCTTGGCCACCTCGAGGGCCATGGCCCGCTCGTCTTGAGGCGTGCTGGGGTCGTCCACCGTTTCGACTGCCGTACGAACCTTGGAAACAACCTCAGCCGGTGTGTACTTGTAGGCGACTTTCGTTCCGTCCGCGTTCGGAACGCCCCCGTGGGCATTGAGCAATGCCGCGACCGCGTGGAAGGGCAAGTTGGAATGGCTCCCGGACGAGTTGATCGCCTGTCCCAGCGTGACAGTCGCTCCCAGCAAGCTCACCCCGAATGTCGCATCGAAGTTGTCTGCCGGTGCGACTCCGGCCCACCGGTCTGCGTGGTTCCTCCAGTAGCCGGGCGTGCAGCCCTGTTCACCCTGTGTGACCGGCACGGTGTAGCAGATGTTGTAGTGGCTGATCTGGGGTGTATTCCGCCGATGCTGCGGCGACGCCAATCCGCTGTCGCTTGTATGGGACGTACCGAGATAGCCGTACAAATTGAAGTTCGGCCCGCCTTTGACAATGACTGCCAACACCTGAGCCGAACTCGTCCACCAGGACAGCAAGCGGCCGGTCGGGTCGACTGTCGTGGAGATCGACGCGTTACTGAAGCTCACTGCGGGATCGATTTTGATCCCGCGCATCTCGGACGTGACCTCACCGATGTATCCGAGGGCCGACAAGTCATAGCAGACCTGCTCGCCGTCCGAGGACACGAAATTACCGGCATAGGCCGTCGGTGTGATTCCTTGAGAACTCGTTGGCGCGGAAGCAGACTTGACACCCAGGTTCGACTCGGGGACGTCGGCGCCGCCACCGCAACCCGCCAGGAGCGCGAGAGCAATTGCCGTGAGGGGAACGATTCGGCTGGCCCGAACAAGTGAAGAAGACTGCATGGAACACCTCTTTTCAATCGATCAGACGTAACTGTATGTCAAGAATAGCTGAAATCAGCAACATAAACTTACAACTCACCGACGCCGATTTGTGAAGAATCAGCGCTAAAGTGTTCTCAGGATTGATTTTTCGACGATCATGAGTGTGTGTGCGCCGGATCACTTGCTTTGATCCGGTACATCTGGTAGCCCCATCAATTGCGCACTCCAGTCAGGCGTCGCCATCCTTTTGCTGCCTTGCGGTCAACCTGAAGAAACCGACCGGAATGCGTGGGTTCTCCATGTGTGACTCTGCGATCAAGAACCTACATCAGGTTGATTTCGCAAGTCACTGTCCTACCAGCGATTTCCATCCGTGAGCCACCTGGTGGCGCTTCGCGCCGCACCGCAATCGAGGCCGGATGTGAGTGGTTAGCGTTAACGCACCCGACGTCAAGGCCCCGCTCGGCACCTCGATGCGGCGGCAACTGACGAGCCTCAAGCCGCCACTCCCCGGCCCACGTATGCTCCCGCCCCATGACCGGCCACTTTCCCCAGATCGCTGCCCTGCTCCTCATCTGCGCCTGCACGGCGGCGCTGCTGTCGCGGCTTCGTCAGCCGGTGCTGATCGCCTACATCGTGGTCGGCATCGCCGCCGGGCCGGCCGCGTTCGGGCTGGTCTCGGGACATGGGGACGTTGAACTGCTGGCGCAGGTGGGTGTGGCGGTGCTGCTCTTCGCGGTGGGACTGAAACTGGATTTCACTCACGTGCGCCACATCGGGCCGGTGGCCCTGGCGACAGGGCTGGGGCAGCTGGCCTTCACCATCGCGATCGGCTTCGGCATCGTCATGGCCCTGGGCCGGGGCTGGGTCGAGGCGCTGTACGTGGCGGTCGCCCTGACCTTCTCCAGCACGATCATCATCGTCAAGCTGCTGTCCGACAAACGTGAGCTGGACAGCCTGCATGGCCGCATCGCGGTGGGTTTCCTGATCGTGCAGGACCTGGCCGTGGTGGTCGCGATGATGGCCATGAGCGCGATGCGGACGCCGGCCGACGGGCGCGAGGTGGCGACGCTCGACGTGCTGTGGACCATTGCATGGCGCCTTGGGCTCGCAGGGGTCGTGCTGGTGGTGCTGATGCGCTGGGTTTTGCCCCCGGTCGTCCGGCTGATGGCGCGATCGCAGGAGCTCCTGCTGCTGTTCGCGATCGCCTGGGGGGTGGCGCTCGCCGCGCTGGGTGAGTGGGCCGGATTCAGCCGTGAAGCGGGTGCTTTCCTGGCGGGTTTTTCGCTGGCCTCCACGCCCTACCGCGAGGCCATGGCGGCGCGTCTGACTTCAGTGCGGGACTTCCTGCTGCTGTTCTTCTTCATCGACCTGGGTTCGCGCCTCGACTTTGCCACCCTCGGCGACCAGCTTGGGGCATCGGCGGTGCTGTCGGCCTTCGTCCTGATCGGCAACCCGCTGATCGTGATGGCGATCATGGCGTACATGGGCTATCGCAAGCGCACCGGCTTCATGGCGGGGCTCACTGTGGCGCAGATCAGCGAGTTCTCCATTGTCTTCGTGGCCATGGGCATCACGCTTGGGCACGTGGGCAACGAGGCGCTGGGCGTCGTGACACTGGTCGGCCTGGTGACGATCACCGCATCCACCTACATGATCCTGTACTCGCACCCGCTGTACGAGCGGCTCGCGCCCTGGCTGGGCCGCTTTGAGCGGCGCACGCCATTTCGCGAACTGGCCAGCGAGCAGGAGTCGCACGACGACGACAAGGCACAGGTGATCGTTTTCGGGCAGGGGCGCTACGGCGGGCGGCTGCTCGAGCAGCTGACCGCCTCCGGGGTGCGGGTGATCGGGGTGGACTTCGATCCCGAGGCCGTGCGCGAGCGCCAGGGGCGCGGGTTGCCGGTGCGCTACGGCGACGCCGAGGACCTGGACTTCCTGCAAAGCCTGCCGCTGCAGCACGCCGCCTGGGTGGTCAGCGCGCTGCCCGACTGGGGATCGACCCAGCCGCTCCTGCACTCGCTGAGGGAGGCGGGATTCCTCGGCCGCATCGCGGTGGCGGCACGCGACGAGCAGCAGACCGAAGGCGTCGCGACCCATGCGGTGGACCGGGTGTTCGTGCCGTTCGACGATGCGGCCGACCATGCCGCCGCATTCCTGGCGGCACAGCTTCAGCCCGCCGGCGGCTGATCGTCAGCGGCGTCGCCATGGTCCTCGGGCAGGCGCAGCCCGACCAGGGTGATGTTCGGTCCCTGCATGGCGCGGACCACGAGGCTGGCGGCGCCCACGGCGAGGCTGTCCCCCACCACCGGCGGGCGCCCCAGCGCCTCGCCCATCCAGTCGCCCAGTGGCCGCCGGGCGTCGCAAGGCAGGTCCAGCCCGTAGAAATCGCAGAAGCTGCCGATCGGCGCCTTGCCATCGAGCACGAAGTCGCCGAACACGGCGCGGGTGCGGCGCTCGTCCTGCACATCGGGCAGCGCCACGCCCAGCCGCCGCGCGGCCACGGCGATGGTGGTGCCCTGCAGCATCAGCGACACGAGCACCACGACGAAAGCCACGTTGAACAACACCATGGCGTCGGGCACACCGGCCATCAGCGGGAAGACGGCCAGCACGATGGGCACCGCGCCTCGC
>DAIMZU010000189.1:0-5793 GCA_036733845.1 Ramlibacter sp. | reverse complement strand
GTGCGTCCCTGGCCACATCTCCAGCAGCGTCGGAGCTGGAAACAGCGCCAGCGCCCGCGCCGACGCGCTTCGCCTCCGCGAAGGACCAGGTCCGCACCGCCCTGTGCGTCGAAGTGCGCGACCCCCGCCGGGCCGACGGCCCCGGCGCCGAGAAACGGGGCGTGACGCAGGGCGTGCTGTACGTCTTCATGCCACCACTCCCGCGCCTGGAGGACTATCTTGCCCTGGTCACCGCCGTCGAGGACACCGCCGCCGCGCTCGGCGTGCGCATCGTGCTCGAAGGCTATCCGCCGCCGCGTGATGCGCGCATGACGGTACTGCAGGTCACGCCCGACCCCGGCGTGATCGAGGTCAACATCCACCCGGCCAGCGACTGGAAGCAACTGGTGGAGCACACTGAGTTCCTCTACGAGGCCGCCTTCGAGACCCGCCTGTCGGCCGAGAAGTTCATGACCGACGGCCGGCATACCGGCACGGGCGGCGGCAACCACATCGTCCTGGGCGGCGCCAGGCCGGCCGACTCGCCCTTCCTGCGCCGCCCGGGCCTGCTGGCCAGCCTGCTGCGCCACTGGCACAACCACCCCTCGCTCAGCTACCTGTTCTCCGGCCTGTTCATCGGCCCGACCAGTCAGGCCCCGCGCGTGGACGAAGCGCGCGACGACCAGCTGTACGAACTGGAGATCGCCCTGGGAGAGATCGCGCGCAACCAGGAGGCGCACGGCCAGGAGATGCCACCGTGGCTGGTGGACCGCACGCTGCGCAACATCCTGGTGGACATCACCGGCAACACCCACCGCAGTGAGTTCTGCATCGACAAGCTCTATGCCCCCGAGTCCGCCACGGGCCGGCTGGGTCTGCTCGAGCTGCGCGGCTTCGAGATGCCGCCGCACGCGCGCATGAGCATCGTGCAGCAGTTGCTGATCCGCGCACTGGTCGCGCGCTTCTGGGACGCACCCTGCCGCACACCGCTGGCGCGCTGGGGCACCGCCCTGCACGACCGGTGGCTGCTGCCGAGCTTCGTGCGTGCCGACCTGGACGATGTGCTCCAGGAGTTGCGCGATGCAGGCTGGGACTTCGACCCGGCATGGTTCGCGCCGCATTTCGAGTTCCGCTTTCCGCTGATCGGGCAGGTGGCCGCACAGGGCGTCGAGCTTACGCTGCGCAATGCCCTGGAGCCCTGGCATGTCCTGGGCGAGCAGGGGGCCATCGGCGGAACCGTCCGCTTCGTGGACTCGTCGCTCGAGCGGATCGAGGTACGCGTGTCCGGGCTGAACGACCATCGCCACGTGGTCACCGTCAACGGCCGGCCGCTTCCGCTGCAGCCCACCGGCACCGCCGGCGAGTTCGTCGCGGGCGTGCGCTTCCGGGCATGGAACCCGCCGTCGGCGCTGCACCCCACGGTCGGCGTCCACGCGCCGCTGACCTTCGACGTCGTGGACACCTGGATGGAGCGCTCGGTCGGTGGCTGCCGCTATCACGTCGCACACCCGGGCGGGCGCAACTACCAGACCTTCCCCGTGAACGCCTACGAAGCCGAAAGCCGCCGCCTCGCCCGATTCTTCCGGACGGGCCACACGCCCGGCCGCATGCGCGTGGCGCCCGCCAGCGCCGGCCTGGTGCCCAGCCGCGAGTTCCCCTTCACCCTGGACCTTCGCCGCAGCGAGGCGAGCCGCTGAGCAGGCCGCCGTCGGCAGGCGGCGCCTCGCGCAGGCGTCCTACGTCGAGCCAGCCCTGGCGCTGCCATTCTCGCTGGCGTGCTGCTTGTTGCCTCCATCGTCATTGCCCTGCTGGTCGCGCTGGTCGTGGTCAACCTCGGCGTGGCCGAAAGGCGCGTCACCACCCAGATCGAGCACCTGTACACCGTCGAGGATCCGCAGTTCATCCGTTCCATGGGCATGCTGCTGGGCCCCGCCATCGTCGAAGGCAACAAGGTACAGGCGCTGATCAACGGGGACGAGATCTTCCCGGCCATGCTCGAGGCCATCCGGCGCGCCGAGCGCACGATCCTGTTCGAGACGTTCATCTACTGGGCCGGGGACATCGGCACCGAGGTGGCCGACGCACTGTCCGGGCGCGCCCGCGCGGGCGTGAAGGTGCACGTGCTGCTCGACTGGCTGGGCAGCACGCGCGTCGATCCCGACCTGGTGAAGCTGATGCGCGACAGCGGCGTGGAGGTCCACATGTTCCACCCGCTGCGCTGGTACAACCTCGGCCGCATGAACAACCGGACCCACCGCAAGCTGCTGATCGTCGACGGCCGCGTCGGATTCACCGGCGGCGTGGGCATCGCGCCGCAGTGGACCGGCAACGCGCAGGACGAAGACCACTGGCGCGACACGCACTACCGCGTGGAGGGACCGGTCGTGGCGCAGATGCAGAGCGTGATGCTGTCCAACTGGAGCCGCACCACCGGGCGGGTCCTGCATGGCGAAGCCTACTTTCCGCCGCTGGAGCGCGCTGGCGACGTGCCCGCGCAGATGTTTGCCAGTTCTCCGACGGGTGGCAGCGAGTCCATGATGATGATGTACCTCATCGCGATCAGCGCCGCCACCCGCAGCGTGGACATCAGCAGCGCGTACTTCGTGCCCGACGAGGTGAGCCAGCGCGTCATCGAAGCCGCCGCCCGGCGCGGGGTGCGCGTGCGCGTGATCACGCCGGGGCGCCACACGGACCAGCACACCGTGCGCCGCGCCTCGCGCGGGCTCTGGGGCAGCCTGCTGGAGGCCGGCGTGCAGATCCACGAATACCAGGACACCATGTACCACTGCAAGATCATGATCGTCGACGGCCGGTTGACCTCCGTGGGCTCCACCAACTTCGATCCGCGGTCCTTCCGGCTCAATGACGAGGCCAACCTGAATGTCTACGACGCGGAATTCGCCGCCCGCATGACCGCCGTGTTCGAGGCCGACCTGCAACGCTGCCGCCGCATCACGCTGCAGGCCTGGCGCACCCGCCCGGTCGGCGAGCGGATGCGCGAGCGCATGGCCACCCTGCTCGCGCCCGTCCTGTGACAATGATCCGGTGAACGTGTTTCCACCCATCCTGCGCAGCCTGGCTGCAGCGCTCCTGCTGGTCGCCACCTCGACGGCCACGCGGGGGCAGGCCGTCGAGCCTGCCCCGGCCGCGCCGTCCTTCGAAATCGAGGTGCGGGCGCCGGAAGCCCAGCGCGAACTGCTGCTGCGGCACCTGGACCTGCGCCGCTACCGCGAGGTGCCCGACCTCGACGACAACGAACTCGCACGCCTGCTCACCCTCGCCGAGCGCGACGCCCGCCAGCTTCTGGCGACCCAGGGTTACTTCACGCCCGGTCTCGCCATGCGCGTCGACCGCAGCAGCACGCCGCCGCGCGTGCTCATCGAGGTCCAGCCCGGCCCGGCCACCCAGGTGCGCGATGTCGCCATCGCGTACGAGGGCCACATCGCGCAGCCGGACGACGCGCAGTCGCGGGAACAGCGCAACGCCATCGCCGAGGGCTGGCGCCTGCGCGCGGGCGAGCCTTTCACGCAGGCCGGGTGGGACGACGCGAAGTCGGACGCGCTGCGCACCTTGACGGCGCGCCGCTACCTGCGAGGACGCATCGCGCAGAGCACCGCCGACGTCGACGCGCGGGCTGGCGAGGCCCGGCTTTCCCTGCGTTTCGACTCGGGGCCGCGGTTCCGGCTGGGCCCCATGGTGGTCACCGGCGTCGAACGATACGATCCGCGGCTGGCCCCTCGCCTGGCCCGGCTTCCCGAAGGCAGCGAGTACGACCGCGACCGGCTGGTCCAGGCGCAGCTGCGGCTCGCCGGCAGTGGCTACTTCGACTCCGCGTTCATCTACATCGACCCGGATTCCGACCCTGATGCCGCGCCCGTTCAGGTGAACCTGCGCGAAGCGAAGATGCAGCGCCTGACCGCTGGCTTGGGCCTGACCACCGACCGCGGACCGCGGCTGTCGCTGGAGCATCGGCACAACAGCGTGCCGGGCATCGGCTGGCGGGCCGACTCGCGCCTTCAGCTCGACCGCGTCTCGCCGATGGTCGAGACCGAGCTCACGTCCATCCCCGACGCCGACCTGTGGCGCTGGGGCGTCTCCGGCCGGCTGGAGTACCAGCGCGACAACGGCCAGGACATCCGCGTCATCCAGACGCGGGTCGGCCGGCTCTACACCGGCGAACGCATCGACCGCCACTACTACCTGCAGTACGACGCCGCGGACGTGCGCAACCCCGGCACCCTGCCGCCGCAGGACACCGGCGACGGCACCGCCGTTTCCGCGAACTACGTCTGGACCGGCCGCTACTTCAACGACACGCTCTCGCCCACGCGCGGCTGGGGTTTCGGCTTCGAGCTGGGGGGCGGCCTGACGCTCACCGGCAGCCGCAGCCCCTTCCAGCGCACCGTGGGTCGCGCGCTGTACTACTGGCCGCTGGCCACCGGCCGCATCCAGCTGCGCGGCGAGGCTGGGGCCGTTCTCGCCCGCCAGGAAGCGCGCGTGCCGGCCACGCAGCAGTTTCGCACCGGTGGCGACACGACGGTGCGCGGCTACGGCTTCCGCGACATCGGCGTGCGGCAGGCGGACGGCAGCATCCGGCCGGGCCGTTACCTGGCTTCCGGCAGCGTCGAGTGGCAGCGCCCGGTGCGCCAGTTCGGCGATGCAGGTGTGCTGGAGCACACGGTCTTCATCGACGCCGGCGCGGTGGCCGACGTTCCCGGTGACCTGAGCCCTTGGACCGGTATCGGTACCGGCGTGCGCTTCCTCAGCCCGATCGGGCCGCTGCAGGCCGACATCGCCTACGGCCTGGAGACACGCCGCCTTCGCATCCACCTCAATGTCGGGGTGTCATTTTGAACGGTCCGGTGCACCAGGCGGCGCGCTTCGTGGCGACAACGCTGCTGGTGCTGCTGCTGCTCGTGCTGGGCGCCGCGGCCGCGCTCTACGCGTGGACGGGCACGCAGCACTCGCTGGATTGGGCGCTGGGCCGCTTCGCGCAGCCGCTGGGCGTGACGGTCGAAGGCGCCCGGGGCTCGCTGCGCACCGGCGCGACCGCCGAGGCGGTCTCGTGGGATGCCGAGGGACTGCGCGCGCGGGCCGCGGGCGTGGACATCGGCTGGCACTGGCGCGCCCTGATCGAACGCCGGCTGCACCTGTCGCACCTGCGGGCCGACGTTGTCGAAGTCGTCGATGAACGCCCTCCTTCGCAGGACGAACGCACGGAGCGCGCACCACCGCAGGACCTGTCGCTGCCGCTGGCGGTCCAGGTGGACGAACTGCGCATCGGCAGGCTCGCGCTGACGGGCAACAATGCCTTCGAGGCCCGCGGTATCGCGGGCAGCTACCGCTACGAGCAGGCCGAGCACGCCGCCAGCCTGTCCAGCATCGAACTCCCGCAGGGGCGGGCGAGCGGCGAGCTGCGGCTCGGCGCCCGCGCGCCCATGCCGCTGGACCTGCGCCTGCGCGGTGAGGCCTCGGCGCCCCTGCCCGGCGGCCAGCGCAGCCTGCCGCTGTCGGTGGAGGCGCACGCCCAGGGGGAGCTGGCGGATTTCCGGGTCGAGGCGCGCGCCGTCGGCACGCAGGGCGGCGACACGGCACCCCGGGGCACGCTGCGCGCACGGGTCATGCCCTGGGCCGACATGCCGCTGCCCGAGGCGCACGCCCGGCTGGAGCGCATCGACCTCGCGGCCCTGCTGCCGCAGGCCCCCCGCACCCGGCTCAGCGGGGAGGCGGCGGTGGTGCCGGAGCCGGGTGGCGGCTGGCGCATCGAGGCTGACATCGCCAATGCCGAGCCCGGCCCCTGGGACAAGGGGATGC
>DAIMZU010000188.1:0-5798 GCA_036733845.1 Ramlibacter sp. | reverse complement strand
GCATCGATGCGTCGCCCTATCGGGCCGCGATGGCCAGCGCGCAGGCCGGCCTGGCGCGTGCACAGGCCAACCTGGTCGCCGCGAGCGCGCTGGCTGAACGTTACCGGCCGCTGGCCGAGGCCCGTGCCATCAGCCAGCAGGAGTTCGCCAATGCGGTGGCGGCGCAGAAGCAGGCCGAGGCCGAAGTCGCCGCCGGCCGCGCGGCGGTCGAGACCGCGCAGATCAACCTGGGGCATGCCACCGTGACGGCGCCGATCGCCGGGCGCATCGGCCGCGCGCTGGTCACCGAAGGCGCGCTGGTGGGGCAGGGCGAGTCGACGCCGCTGGCCCTGATCCAGCAGATCCAGCCTGTGCTCTACGTGAACTTCACCCAGCCGGCGAGCGAGGTCCTGGCCTTGCGCCGCGCGTTCGAGGAGGGGCGCCTGCAGCGGGCGTCCGGGCAGGGGGCCGCACTCGTGCGCGTGGTGCTCGACGACGGCAGCGAGCACCCCCAGCCGGCGCGACTGCTGTTCTCCGACCTCTCCGTGGACCCATCGACGGGCCAGGTCACGCTGCGCGCGGAGGTGCCCAATCCGACGGGCGCCCTGCTGCCCGGCCTGTACGTGCGGGTGCGCCTGGAGCAGGCGCGGGTCGACAACGCCGTCCTGCTGCCGCAGCAGGCGGTCAGCCGGGGCGGACCGGGCGGCGACACGGTGATGGTCGTCGCCGCGGACGGCCAGGTGGCACCGCGGCGCGTGAAGGTCGGCTCGGCCCAGGGCAACCAGTGGGTCATCCTGGAAGGGCTCCAGCCTGGGGAGCAGGTGATGGTCGACGGTTTCCAGAAGCTGCAGCCCGGCCGCGCCGTCAAACCCGTTCCTGTCGCCCCCGGCCAGAGCGCCGCGCGCTCCTGAGCAGAGGCGCGCGAGCATGGCCAAGTTCTTCATCGACCGCCCCGTCTTTGCCTGGGTCATCGCCCTGTTCCTCATGGTCATGGGCGCGGTGGCCATCACGCAGCTGCCGATTTCGCAGTATCCGCCCGTGGCTCCGCCGGCCATCGTGGTGTCGGCAACCTATCCCGGCGCGTCAGCCCGCACGCTCGAGGAGAGCGTCATCGCCGTGATAGAGCAGGAGATGAACGGGTCGCCGGGGCTGATCTACATCGAATCGGTGGCGCAGGCCAACGGAAGCGGGCAGATCACCCTGAGTTTCCAGCCGGGTACCAATCCGGACCTGGCACAGGTGGACGTGCAGAACCGCCTGTCGCGGGCGGCTCCGCGGCTGCCGCAGGCGGTCACGCAGCAGGGGGTGCGGGTGGACAAGGCCCGGTCGAACTTCCTGCTGTTCACGATACTGTCCTCGGACGACCCGGCATTCGACCCCGTGCGGCTGGGCGACTATGCCTCGCGCAGCGTGCTGCCCGAGATCCAGCGCATTCCAGGCGTCGGACAGGCGCAGCTGTTCGGCACCGAGCAGGCCATGCGTGTCTGGCTCGATCCACAGAAGCTGGCCGGGTTCGGGCTGTCGTCCAGCGAGGTCATCGCCGCCATCCGCGGCCAGAACGCGCAGGTGTCCTCCGGCACCCTGGGTGACCTGCCCAACGTCGCCGGGCAGGGCGTCTCGGCCACGGTCGTCGTCAACGGACAGCTTGCGACCGTGCGGCAGTTCGAAGACATCGTCCTGCGTGCAGCCGCCGACGGTTCGACCGTTCGCCTGCGCGACGTCGCGCGCGTCGAGCTCAATGCGCAGAGCTTCGCCACCTCGGCGCGCCTGAACGGAAAGCCATCCACGGGCATCGGCGTGCAGCTCGCGCCGACCGGGAATGCCTTGGCGACCGCCGACGCGGTGCGCAGTCGAATGGCCGAACTCGCGCCGTACTTTCCGCCAGGCATGACCTGGGAGATTCCCTATGACAGCTCCCGCTTCGTCCGCATCTCGATCCAGCAGGTGGTCATCACCCTGCTCGAAGCCGTTGCGCTGGTCTTCCTGGTGATGTTCCTGTTCCTCCAGAACTGGCGCTACACGATCATTCCCACGCTCGTGGTTCCGGTGGCGCTGCTCGGCTCCTTCGCGACCCTGCTGGCGCTGGGCTTTTCCATCAACGTTCTGACCATGTTCGGCATGGTGCTGGTGATCGGCATCGTGGTCGACGACGCGATCGTCGTGGTCGAGAACGTCGAGCGCATCATGAGCGAGGAGGGGCTCCCCCCGCGCGAAGCCACGCGCAAGGCCATGGGCCAGATCCAGGGCGCCATCATCGGGGTCACCGTGGTGCTGGTGTCGGTGTTCGTGCCGCTCGCGTTCTTCGCGGGCTCCACCGGCAACATCTACCGGCAGTTCGCCGCCGTGATGGTGTCGTCGATCTCGTTCTCTGCGCTGATGGCGCTGTCGCTCACCCCCGCCCTGTGCGCGACGCTGCTGCGGCCCGTCGAAGCCGGACACCACCTCGAGAAGCGCGGTTTCTTCGGGGCCTTCAACCGCGGTTTCTCCAGGACAGCCAAGGGCTACGAGAGCGGGGTCGCACGCATGCTGCGCCGCGCGCCCCGCTGGCTGCTCCTGTATGCCGGCATCGCGGTCGCCGCGGGCTGGATCTACACCCGCCTGCCCACCTCCTTCCTGCCGCAGGAAGACCAGGGCAACATGCTGGTCAACGTGCAGTTGCCGCCCGGGGCCACGGTCGAGCGCACGCGGTCTGTGATGGAGCAGGTCGAGTCCTTCGTGCTGAAGCAGCCGGAAGTGCGCAGCATGGTCAGCGTGCTCGGGTTCTCGTTCTCGGGGCAGGGACAGAACGCTGGCCTGGCCTTCGTCACGCTGCAGGACTGGAGCGAGCGCAAGGACGCCGGGCAGTCCGCGCAGTCGCTGGCCGGCCGGGCGTTCGGCGCGCTGGCCGGCATCCGTGACGCGATCATCTTCCCGCTCAGTCCGCCACCGATCCCCGAGCTGGGCACCGCGTCGGGCTTCAGCTTCCGGCTGCAGGACCGCGGGGGCAACGGGCGCGAGGCGCTGGTGGCCGCACGCAACCAGCTGCTGGGCCTGGCTGCCGCCAGTCCGGTGGTGGCCCAGGTCCGGCCGGACGGCCTCGAGGACGCGCCGCAGCTGCAGCTGGACATCGACCGAGACCGGGCGCAGGCGCTCGGCGTGTCTTTCGAGGCGGTCAACGCCATCCTGTCCACGGCGCTCGGGTCGAGCTATGTCAACGATTTCCCCAACCGGGGCCGGCTGCAGCGCGTGGTCGTGCAGGCAGACGCGCCCGCCCGCATGCAGCCCGAAGACCTGCTTCGGCTCAATGCCATCAACAACCAGGGTCGGCCGGTGCCGCTGTCGGCTTTCGCGAGCACGCGGTGGGTGACGGGGGCCATGCAGACGGTGCGGTACAACGGCTACCCCGCGATGCGCATCTCCGGTGCGGCGGCGCCGGGCTACAGCACGGGTGCGGCCATGGCCGAGATGGAACGGCTGGCCGGGCAGCTGCCGCAGGGCTTCGCCTTCGAATGGACCGGCCAGTCCCGCGAGGAAAAGCTCGCGGGAGCGCAGGCGCTCATCCTGTACGGTTTTGCGATCTTCGCGGTGTTCCTGTGCCTGGCCGCGCTGTACGAAAGCTGGTCGATCCCGCTGGCGGTCATCCTGGTCGTTCCGCTCGGTGTGCTCGGCGTGCTGCTGGCGACTTGGCTGCGGGGGTATGCCAACGACGTCTATTTCCAGGTGGGGCTGGTGACCATCATCGGGCTGTCCGCCAAGAACGCGATCCTGATCATCGAGTTCGCCAAGGACCTGCAGGCGCGCGGCAAGGGTCTGGTCGCGTCGGCACTCGAGGCGGCCCACCTGCGGTTCCGGCCCATCGTCATGACCTCGATGGCCTTCACCCTGGGCGTGCTGCCCCTGTTCCTGGCCACGGGCGCGGGGTCGGCGAGCCAGCGCGCGATCGGCACCGCGGTGGTGGGCGGCATGCTCAGCGGCACGGTACTCGCCGTGTTCTTCGTCCCCGTGTTCTTCGTGGTGGTCCGTGGCATCTTCCGTGGCAGCGAGCGGCAGCGCCGCCTCCATGCCCACGAACCCGAGGCCTCGGCGCAGCCGGCCGTCGCGTCCGGAAAGGAGCCGGCATGAGCCGGCGCGTCCACAGCCCGCTCGCGGCGGTGGCTGCGCTGGCCCTGTCTGCCTGCACGACGCTCGCACCCGTCCATGAGCGGCCGGTGGCGCCCGTACCCACCGCTTTTCCGGGCGGCGCGGCCTCCGGGACGCCGGCCGCACCCCTGCCGGACTGGCGCACCTACTTTCGCGAGCCGGCGCTGCAGGCACTGGTCGAGGCGTCGCTGTCGGGCAATCGGGAGCTGCGCAGTGCGACCCTGGCCATCGAGCGGGCGCGTGCGCTCTACGACATCCGCGACGCTGAACGGCTTCCCTCCGCCGGCGTCGGCGCGAGCGTCAACCGCGCGCGGGGCCCCACCGGGGCGGTGGGCACCAGCTACACCGTCGGCCTGCTGGCTTCCGCCTGGGAAATCGACTTTTTCGGCCGCCTGGCCAGCCTGGCCGAATCCGCGCGCGCGCAGTTCCTCGCGACGACAGAGGCGCAGCGTGCCACCCAGGTCAGCCTGGTCGCCTCCGTTGCGAGCACCTGGCTGAGCCTGGCCCATGCGGAGGCGCTGATCGAGCTGTCGGAAGGGACGCTGGCCGCCCGCGAGGACTCCCTGCGCCTTGTTCGGCTCCGTTTCGAGCACGGGGCCTCGTCCGAGCTGGACCTTCGGCAGGCCCAGTCGCTGGCGGAAACCGCGCGGGCCACGCTGGCGCAGCAAAAGCGCCTCCGGGCGTTGGACCTCCACGCGCTGGGACTGCTGACCGGACAGGTGCTGCCGGCCGACTATCGCACCGGCGTTCCGGCGGGAGGTCTGAGGCTGCCTCCGCTGCCCGCCGGATTGCCCTCCGAGATCCTGACGCGGCGCCCGGACGTGATGCTGGCCGAGCAGCAGTTGCGTGCGGCGAACGCGGACATCGGGGCGGCACGCGCCGCCTTCTTTCCGCGCATCACTCTCACCGCGGGGCTGGGAAGCGCCAGTGCCCAGCTGGGCAGCCTGTTCACCGGTGGCACCTGGGCCTTCACCGCCGCCCCGCAGCTGCTCCAGCCCATCTTCGATGCGGGGCGAAACCGCGCCTCGCTGGCAGCGGCCGAGGCGGCCAGGGACGTTGCCATCGCCCAGTATGAGCGCGTGGTCCAGGTGGCGTTTCGCGAAGTCGCTGACGCCCTGGCCAGCCAGGCTACCCTGGCCGAGCAGTTGCAGGCCCAGCAGCGCGTGGCCGAAGCCGAAACTGGTCGACTGCAACTGTCGAAGATGCGCTTCGACGCTGGCGTGGCGAGCCAGCTCGAGCTGCTTGATGCTCAGCGGGCGGGGTTCGCTGCGCAGCAGGCGGAGATTCAGCTGCGCCTGCTGGCGCTGCAGAACCAGGTCGCGCTGTACCGTGCTTTGGGAGGTGGATGGGCGGACACGGAGGCTGCTGTCCGTCCGTGAAACCTTCGTCACGCGCGGAGGTCCGACAGTCATGGCGCCCCGTCCCATCCTCATTCTCCTGGGAGCCCTGCTGGGCCTCGTCTCATGCGCCGGCGCGGGAACGGGTGGGCCAGCCCCAGGCAGCCGGGCTCAGCCATCCGGCGGCTCGCCTCTGGCCCAGGCGCTGTCCTCCGTGCGGACCCAGGGTTGCCAGGGCCGGGCAGGACAGGCTGGCGGGCTGCGAGAAGCGGCCGCGCTGAACGACGCCGCAAGGCGGATCGCGCGCGGCGTGGCCGCCGAGGACGCCACCCGGCAGGCCGGCTACCGCGCCCGCAGCTTCGT
>DAIMZU010000187.1:2015-5802 GCA_036733845.1 Ramlibacter sp. | reverse complement strand
CAGCGCTGCAGGGGTGTCAAAAGCATCCATCTACCGACGCTGGCCCACCAAGGGTGCGCTTCTGGTGGATCTCTACATGGAGGGCTTTTCGGAGGGAGTACGGCAGGACGCCAAATCGCTGAGAGCGGAGTTCAAGCGATATCTGTTGGCCACCGTGGAGAGGCTGAAGGACCCTCTCTGGCGGCGCATTCTTTGCTCACTGATGGCCGAGGGTCAGTACGACGCGGTGACCTCAGAGCTGTTGCGCGAAAGGGTAGTGGGTCCCAGAAGAGAGGCTGGCTTGGCATTGCTGCAGCGGGCAGTTGAGACGAAGCAGATTCCAGACAACCTGGATCACGATCTTGTCTTGGACCTGCTATTTGGTCCGCTTTGGTATCGCGTGCTTTTTGCGCATGCGCCCATCGACGCCGAGTTCGTGGACAGGCTACTTAAGCAAGTGGAGCCGATACTCTTTTCTGCGAAACTTTCTATGAAAAAAGAGGCGAAACCCGCAGGCAAAGCCCCCTGAGCAAACTTAGTTCCTCATGCAAGTGATGTCAGCTTGGCGGCCACATGTTCTTCAGATTTATCGAGTCTGACCTGATTCACTCTAGCGCGGCATAGGCTTTGATCAGCTTGGTCAGCTCGGCACCCTCACTACCCACCAGGGCTTTGACGTGCATCAGCGTGGGCAGGTGGTCATAGTGCCGATGGATCATTTCGGGGCTGGTGCCGCACTGCTTGGCGATGATGGCCGGTGACACGCCCTCCAGCAATCGCAAGGATATGTAGGTGTGACGCAGCGAGTACAGCGTTCGCTTACCACCCGGCCCAGTCTCCAGACCCAGCTCCCGCAACAGCATCGTGAAATTCCGCCCCAGCTGACTTGTGGTGCTGCCATCAAGCCCATCGCAATGACCCGCTTTTCGCTTCAGTTGTCTGCGGCCGCTCGACTCAAAGCTACGTCATCAATTTATGCAGGAATAGGTTGCAGCAGCGTTGATGTCCCCTGTTCCGATGTACTTCGGCCAGGTGGAGTACTCACATGGGCGCAGTCAATTATGCGCGGGAGGATACACGCGGGTTTGATCCGCGCTCCTCCTCAGCTCGTGCTTCACCCGCATTCTCCGGAGCCGAAAACGGCAGTTCCCCACGAATGACGAGGTGGCCCCGTCCGAGCTCGTCCAGGCTGTTGATCCCGAGCAGGCCCATGTTCGTATCGATCTCGGCTGCAAGGATCTTCGCCGCATGAGCTACGCCCGCCGGTCCGGCGATGGCTGCCGCGTAGTTGAATGGCCGCCCGATGAACACGAAATCGGCCCCGAGTGCCAAGGCCTTCAGTACATCCGAGCCGCGGCGGAAACCGCTGTCCACCATCAGTGCAGTCCGCGGACCGACCGCCTCGCGCAAGACCGGGAGGACGCGCAATGGCGACACCGCTCCATCAAGCTGGCGGCCGCCGTGGTTGGAGACGATCACGCCGTCGATGCCCAGGCGGCCCGCGCGGACTGCGTCCGCCGGATGCATGATGCCCTTGAGTACCATGCGCCCCCGCCATTGGTCGCGGATGCGCGCAATGGCCTGCCAGTCCAGGTGCGCGCGGCCACTGAACTCACGCACCACATTGCGCGCCACGACGGGCGTGCGCTTGTCGTTGTCGGTGTTTTCGAAGTGCGGCATGCCGGTGGTGGCTAGAGTGCGCAGGAAGGTGCCGATGCTCCAGCGCGGGTGCGTTAGCCCCTGCCACAGCAGCGCAAGGTCAGGCTGCAGTGGGCTAGTGAAACCCGCGCGGCGATAGTTCTCGACGTTCCCGCGCACCGCGCTGTCCACCGTTACCACGAGGGTGCCAAAGCTCGCCCGCGCGACCCGATCCACCAGCGCCTCGATGCGCTCGAGGGTGGGAGGAAGGTACGCCTGGAACCAGCTCTCTGGCGCGGCCCGTGCTACGTCCTCCATCGGTGTCAGGGAGGAGCCGCTCATGATCATCGGGATGCCGGCGCGCGCCGCCGATTCGGCGAGTACCACGTCGCCCCTATAGGCAGTCAGCGCACTCACCCCCATGGGCGCGATCCCGAACGGCGAGGACCATTCGCGGCCGAAGAGGCACCGCTTCTGCGTTCGCTGCGCGACGTTGTTCAGGACGCGCGGCAGGAACCCGATCTCGTCGAACGCGTTGCGGTTGTCGCGCTGGGAGGCGCCGGTCTCCGCCGCGCCGTACACATAGCCAAAGATCGGCCGCGGCAGCAAGCGCCGCGCCGCGGGCTCGAAGTCGTCCAGCGCGTGGATGCCGCGCAGCTGGCGGTGGGGCGTACTCACCGGCCGCGCGCCTGGCGCCAGGCCGAGAAGTCGATCAGCGTCTGCGGGTCCGTCGGCGGGTACAACCCCAGGATCGAACGACCACGCGAGACTTCCTCGGCCACAAAATCTTCGAAGGCGGTCATCTCGAAGGCTTCCTTCGCGATTTCCTCCGCCAGGTGCGCCGGGATCACCACGACCCCCTCGGCGTCGCCCACCACGATGTCACCAGGGAAGACGGGCGCTTCACCGCAGCCGCTAGGCACGTTTATGTCGATGGCCTGGTGCAAGGTCAGGTTGGTCGGCGCGCTCGGACGCTGCTGGTAGGCGGGAATGGCCAGCTTCTCGATGTCTGGCGAATCGCGGAAGCCTCCGTCGGTCACGACGCCGGCCACGCCGCGTGCTTGCAACCGCGTCACGAGGATGCCGCCGGCGGACGCGGCGCGAGCATCTTTGCGACTGTCGAACACGAGAACGGCCCCGGGCGGGCATTCCTCCACAGCCCTGCGTTGGGGATGGCCGTGGTCGAGGAACACTTCCATCCCGTTGATGTCCTCGCGTGCCGGAATGTAGCGCAGCGTGAACGCCGGGCCGACCATGTTCTCCGCATAGCGGCCGATGGGCTGCACGTTCTGGATGAACTGCTGGCGCAGCCCGCGTTTGAATAGGCACGTGCACAGGGTGGCGGTGCTGACTTGCTTGAGCATTTGCAGGGAGGCGTAGGGAACGACAGGAGAGATCATGGTTTCGATTGTATACTAGTATCCAATAACTACCGGAGACAGCATGTCCTTCCCATCCGTCGCCTGCCACATGCTCGCGGCCAGCGCAGCCTTCATCGCATTTGCCGGCGCTCCCGTGGCCTTTGCCCAGTCCTACCCGACGAAAACCGTTCGCATCATCGTTCCGTACACCCCGGGGGGCCCTTCGGACATGCTGGCGCGCCTGCTCGCAAGCAAGCTACAGGAAAGCTGGAAACAGCCCGTCATCGTGGAAAACAAGCCTGGCGCGAGCGGCGCCATCGGAACGGACTATGTCGTGAAGCAACCCGCGGATGGCTATGCCATGGTAGTGAGCGACCTTGCGACCCTCACCATCGGCCCTACCCTGTACAAGCTGCCCTACGACGTCGAGCGAGATCTGCAACCCGTATCCATGCTCACCAGTTCGCCCTACTACGTCACGGTGAACCCCGGCGTGCCGATCCACGACCTGCAGGACTTGGTGGCGTACTCCAAAGCACACCCCACGAAACTCAACTACGCAACCGCAGGCATGGGCACCGGGCCCCATATGGCCGGGCTGCTGTTCGCGACGCGCATGGGCCTGCAGTGGACGTACATCCCCAGCAAGGGCGGGTCCCAGGCCACGCAGGACGTGGTCAGCGGCCAGAACGACCTGATGTTCAACAGCGCCTTTAGCTCGAGCGCCTTCGTGAAGACCGGCAAGCTGCGGCTGATCGGCGTGTCGACTCCGATGCGCGATCCGGCCTTCCCGAATGTCCCTGCCTTGG
>DAIMZU010000187.1:0-2005 GCA_036733845.1 Ramlibacter sp. | reverse complement strand
GCGCCGGGCTACAACACGGGGGCCTACCAGGCGCTGTTCATGCGGGCCGGCACGCCGGCAGACATCGTGGCCAAGGTAAATGCCGACGTGGTGCGCGTGCTGTCGCAGCCGGACGTGAAGGAGAAGCTCGCGAGCCTCGGGGCCAACCCGGCGCCCGGCACAGTGGAGGCACTGCGTAAGACCGTGCGCGAAGACCGCGAGCGCTGGGCGAACCTGGTCAAGGACCAGAACATCAAAGTGGAACAATAGCGGGATGTCACGCTCCAGTCTCGTCCTCGCATCGACCCTCGAAGGTCTAGCGAGCCTGGGCGGCATCCAGCGGGGCACGGTGCGCGGCGGGGTCGGCAGCCAAGTCTACGGGGCTTTGCGGCGCGCGATTGTCGATGTGGTCCTGGTACCCGGCACGGCCGTCAACGAGAGCGATGTCGCACAGCAGTTCGGTGTCAGTCGCACCCCGGTGCGCGAGGCCTTTCGCAGCCTGCTGGCCGACGGCCTGCTCGACGTGATGCCGCAAAAGGGCACCTTCGCTTCCCTGCTTCATCGCAGCGCCCTGCGGGATGCGCTGTTCGTGCGCGAGGCCCTCGAATGCGCCGCGGTAGCACGAGCCACGCGGGCCCCACTGTCAGATCGAAAGGTGCTGCTGCGAATCGTAGAGCGGCAGCGCGACGCCATACGCCACGAGGATCGCGAGGGCAGCCTGGGTGCCGACGAGGAACTGCACCGGATGATCATGGTCCTGGCGGGCCATGCCTCAGCGTGGGAGGTGGTGCGCCAGGCGAGAACGCACCTGGACCGCCTGCGCCGAATCGCCAGTACTGAATTGCGCGGAAGTGAGGAGGCTCTGGCCTTTCACGAACAAATCGCGGCCGCGGTCATCGCAGGCGACGAGGTCGCGGCGGTGGCCCTGCTGCGCGAGCACATCCGCCAGATCGAAGGTTTCATCGAACGGATCGCGGACATCCATCCGGAGTATGTTGGGGACTAGCGGGCTGAAGATCATCTCTTCAGGTGTGTTGACCCACGTCGCGTCAAAAGCTTCGCTTATCTAGCCAGCACATGGACGCTTATGATTTCGCCCATTATGGAGCCGGGCAATTGCTCGCGGCATCTGCTTTGCGCCGAGCGTTTCGCCCCGGCACCTTCTCAACGGATTCGCCGTGTGACGCCAACTCCCGCCGCTCAATCCACTGCGTGCTTTTGAAGCTGCCGCGAGGCACCTGAGCTTCACGCGCCCCGCCGAGGAGCTATTCGTCACGCCATCGGCTGTCAGCCACCAGGTCAAGGCGCTGGAGGAGGGCCTGGGCATCACCATGTTCCTGCGCGAATCCAAGGCGCTGGTACTGACAGCCGCAGGCAAGGCGTACTTGCCAGGCGTACAAGAGGCCTTTCGGCAATTGGCCTTTGCGACGTACCAGTTGCACCGTGAGCGCAGCATCCCCGCGCTCAAGATCAACCTTCCGCCTACGTTCGCGACCAAGTGGTTGATCCCGCGGATGAAGCGCTTGGTTCAGGCCAATCACGACATTGACCTGAAGATATCGACGTCCAAGCATATGGTGGACTTTGCTCGCGAGGATTTCGACCTCGCGGTGCGCTTTGGCCGTGGTGTGTACCCTGACCTGCGTGCCTCGCCTTGCAGCAGCTGGCGCGCTCATGAATCCAAGTGTTGTGCTGAAGGCGGTGGCTACCCGACCCGGACGCAGGCTTCCCGCACGACCTTGCCCCAGCGGGCACTCACGTCGTGCCTTGGGGAAAACGCTCCCGAAGCACGGGCAGGAAAATGTGAGATGAAATATAAATTTATCTTACACACACCACTGCAGGTGCGGGATACGCCAGATGGCTTATGTGGCAGGTCTGAGATGGCGATGCGGCTTGTCGACTTTGTGCCCGTGCTCGTGACGGTGAGACTTCCCATCCTCCTAAAGCGGCACGATATTGGCGTGCCCATGGCGCACACCGCGCAGTGCAGTCAGCTCTTCGCAGCAAGAAGCGACCGCAACCA
>DAIMZU010000186.1:0-5815 GCA_036733845.1 Ramlibacter sp. | reverse complement strand
GCTATGGTCCGCTGTATCCGGTCAACGACCTGACCACCGGGCAGGCGCTTCTCATGCTCCCCGAAGGCTTCAGCTATCGGTCATATGGCCGCACCGGAGAGCTCATGAGCGACGGCATCGTCACGCCGTCAAACCACGACGGCATGGGCGTTGTGGGCTTGACCATCAACCCGGACGGCAGTCAATCCTTGATACTCGTTCGCAACCATGAGCGATCAGGCTCCGGCAGCTTGCTCGGCGGCTCCGCCGGCCGTCAGGTCCCGACCTACGACACCGCTGGGCGGGGAGGCACCACGAGCCTGCTGTTCAATGCGACCCATGGGCATTGGGAAAGCAGCTGGCTGAGCCTGCGGGGGACCAGTGCCAACTGTGCGGGCGGCGTCACGCCCCAAGGGAGTTGGCTGACCGGCGAGGAAACCCTCGAGACCCTCAACGGCAAGCCGCATGGCTGGATTTTTGAGGTGCCGGGATACGGAGCGGGCACCGGCCAACCGCTGATGGGACTCGGTCGGTTCAAGCATGAGGCCGCCGCCGTCGATCCGGACACAGGCATCGTCTACGAAACCGAAGATGACTGGAATCCCGGCTCGGGCTTCTATCGATTCCTTCCCGACGTGCCAGGCGAGCTCGCGCGCGGAGGCGTGCTGCAGATGCTGCGTGTGCGCGGCCAGGCACAGGCGAACCTGCACAATTGGAATGGCTCCCTCGCGGCGGGCAGGCTGCTGGACGTCGACTGGGTCGATATCCCGGACCCGCAGGCGCTGTCCTCGGAGGTGCGCTTGCAAGGGCGAGGGCAGGGCGCCGCTTACTTCTCGCGTCTCGAGGGGTGCTGGTGCGCAGGCAATGGCTCAATCTACTTCGTTGATACCGAAGGCGGTCCGGCGCGCGAGGGGCAGCTCTGGGAATACGACGCGCGCAACGCCGTTTTGCGGCTGGTCTACATCTCACCCTCGTCCAGCGTCCTCTCGCAGCCCGATAACGTCACCGTCAGTCCGCGCACGCCGGGCGTCCTGCTGTGCGAAGACCGCAGGTCAGGCGTCACGGGGCTGAAGACGCTTTCAGCCGACGGGCAACTGGAGCCCTTCGCGCTGAATAACGTCACCGGCAGCACGGGCGAAGAGTGGGCAGGAGCGACCTTCGGTCCGGTGATGCCGGACGGCCGCTACTGGCTTTTCGTGAACATCCAGACCCCTGGAATCACTTTTGCCATCACCGGCCCCTGGGAGCGTGGGCCGATTTGACTGTCCATTGATACATCTTCTAGAACTCACGGACATTGTTTTTACACACGGAAAGCGGGATGCGAATGGACGTCGCACAGGGACTGACCTACTCTGAACCTCCCAAGTGTCACGGATGCGCGCATGTCCGCTTCGAACTTTCCCGACAATCCCTTCATCCAGCTCGTCGACGCCGAAGCGGTCGCCAGATGGCTGAAGGGCTCCAAGGTCCTGGACAGGCTGAATTCACACATCCACCGCCCGCTCGATCGCGAGCGGCCCAGGCGCAATCAGCGTGGCTCGGCGGGGCTGCAGCCGCTGGAGGATTTGGCTGATGAGTTGCAGCATCTTCTTGAGATGCCCATCGGCTCGAAGGTGCGACGCCCGAGGGGCAAACATCCATGAACCCCCAGTCTTCCCGCAGGGCTGCGATCAAGGCGATTGCGTTCGCATGGATTCCCTGGGCCGCTTCCTGCGGCGGCGGCGGGGCGGGCGACCCGCCGGACCGGATTGCCCTGGAACCCGACAGCCCTGACGTCGGCAATGCGACTGACGGTCCGTGGATCCGGGACGCTTACATCGGCCCCGACGGGACGTTGCTCGAGAGCCGCGCTGCCGAGGTGGGGGGCCGGCCCGCCAAGCACCCCATGCATCCGGCGGAAATGGAAATTCGAGGGAACGCGGCGCGCATCTCGCAGGCGGCTCAAGCGCACTACCTCTATCCAGAACCGGACGGCCTCGGCGCGGCCCAGGACATCGCGTTTTCGCTGCGGGTGGACTCCCACTCCGGCAACCTCGGCGTCACCGCGCGCGCGGATCCGGAACAAGACTCCTATCTCTGGCTGCGCTACGACAGTACCGCTGGCGCGTGGCAGTTGCGCCGCTGCATCGATGGCCGGCTCAGCACGCTGGGTTCTTTCGAGCAAGCGCTGGATCCGGGCCAGACTTACCGGGTGAACTGGACGCTTCGCGGCGCATCGAGCGCGGTCCTCATCGATGGTGTCGAGCGGATCACGGCAGTGGATGACCGCTGGCTAGAACGCGGGCAGGTGGGCCTGCGCGGCCGGGGATCCGCGTCCGGCGGTGGATATGCGATCGCCAACCTGGTCGTGCGGCCCGTCGCGGGCCTGCGGTCCTGCTGGTCGGGCGCCTGCACCGACACCACCGCCGTCGTGGCTCTGGGAGTGGCCGGCGCGACACCGCCCCTGCGGCTGGTGGTGTCCGGCAACGAAGACTTGTCGGGCGCGACCGTTTCGCCGGCCATCGCACCCGCATCGGGGGCACAGGCGGTGAAGGTCGAAATCACGGGCTTGCAAGCCGCCACGAAGTACTACTACGCGGTCGAATCCGTCGACGGCAGCCGCGTGCTGCGGCTTGCGCATGGCGCGTTTCGCACCTTGCCACAACCGGCGCGTGCGGCGTCGTTCATGTTTGCGCACGCAAGCTGTGCCCGAACGGGTAGCAATCAGCTGGTCTTCGATTCGATCCGCCGACGCGACCCGCTGTTCTTCGTGCACCAGGGTGATCTTCACTACGAAGACATCACCGTCAATGACGTCGACGTGTATCGGGCCGCCTACCGCGAGGTCCTGGACAGTCCGCGCCAGAATGCGCTGTTCGCACAAGTGCCCGTTCTGTACCGCTATGGCGACCACGACTCCTGCGGTGAGAACAGTTCGAGGATGAGCCCGAACTGGTCGGCCGCGCAGCAGGCCTACCGCGAGCAGGTGCCGCACCATCCGCTTGCCCAGCCCGACGCGGTCTACCAGGCCTTCACGGTGGGCCGGGTGCGTTTCATCCTGCTGGACATGTATTCGTGGCGGGATCCGTTCGAGCAGCCATTGACGCCCGGCAAATCCGCCCTGGGTTCCGCCCAGAAGGCGTGGCTCAAGCGCGAGTTGGCCGAGGCGGTGCCTGTCCACGGCGCCAGGCTGGTCATCATCGATGTGTGCAATCCGTGGATCGGGGACGAGACGACGAACTCGGATCGGTGGGGCGCCTATCCGGCCGAACGCCAGGAAATCCACGATCACATCCGCGCGAGCGGGCTGGTGGGGAAAGTCGTTCTGATCGCCGGGGACATGCACGCCGTCGCGTACGATGATGGAACCAACAGCGATTACGCCAGTGGAGGCGGTGTTCCGATCGTTGTCTACCAAGCCGCGCCGCTGGATCGCGACCCCACGGTCAAGGGCGGCCCTTACAGTTCGGGAACACCGATCCAGAACAATGGGCAATATGGGGTCTTGACGGTGACGGATGAGGGTGGCGACACGCTGGCGTGGCGATGGTCCGCCTACTGGGTCGATCCCGATGCGAATGCCGAGGTCCGGATCCTGTCGCACGAGGGGCGGACGAGCCCTTGACGCCGCCGCGGCGTGCGCGTGCCACTAGCGTGCGCCGCGACTGGCCTGCTGCGCCGCGGCCGGAACGCGCTTCAGGATGGCCTGGACCAGCCGAGTGACCTCCTCGCGCGCCAATGCGCCCAGCGCGACGCACATGGCCACATAGAGCAGCGTCGAACCGGCGACAGCCAGCGACAGCCATCCGAGCGGCAGGTGCCGCATTGGCCACAGCGCGGCGCCTGCGGCCAATGCGGCCAGGGCGGCTCCTGCGAGCCGGTGCCACTCGAGGCGTACCAGCCCCTGGCGGCGGCACAAGGCTAGGCCGGCGGCGGTAAAGAACAGTTCCCCCGTGAAGCTGCCGAAGCAAGCCCCCAGGTACCCCCAGAAAGGAATCAGCAGCGCCTCCAGCGCCAACTCGATCGAGAAGGTCAGGATCGCAAGCCGCGCATACAGCCGCGGCTGCCCGGTCGCGGCGAACATCGCACCCAGGGGATAGGACATGAACGAGAAGCAGGCGACCCAGATCACGATCCGCAAGGGGATCACGGCTTCCAGGTAAGCGGCGCCAGCCAGGGTGCGGACCACGGCTTCGGCGCAGACGAAGAACAGGACCGCCGGAATCAGGCTCACGACCCAGAGAACGCGGACTGTCGCGCTGAATGAGCGCGCCAGTTGCGCCCGGTCTGTTTGTGCGAGCCGCGCGAACGAGGTGAAGGTCGCCGCTGTCACCGCTCGCGGAATCCAGTTCAGCGGACCGAGAGGGCGGTAGGCCACGCTGTAGATACCCACCTCCGCAGCCGGACGCATCCACCCCAGCAACACGGTGTCCAGCTGCCAGGTCAGCCCGCGCACCGTGTCACCGATGCCGACCGGCACCGCTTCGCGCACCCATTCCCTGGCGTGCGCCAGGCTCAGGCTGCAACCGAAAAAGCGCCACCGGCGCCAGTACGCGGCCAGCAGCCATGCGGTGGCCAGCACGTGACTGGCCGCGAAAGCCGCGAGTGCGGAGCCCAGGGACACCGGCTGGAGCAGGGGGGTCGCCACCAACAGGAGCGTGAAGCACGCGCCCTGCAGGATCCTGGCGATGTTCTCGGGAGCGAAGACCTCGAACGCGCGAAAGACACCCGTGCAGAAGCGCTGCACCTGCAAGGCGGCGCAGGCGACGGCTGCAAATGCAAAATCGCGCAGGTGCCCGCGTCCGCTGATGAAGGTGTCGACGGCCGCGCCTGCGGCCAGCAGCACCAGCGCCGAAGCGAGCGCCACCCACAGGAACAAGCCCCAGGCCTGCGCCGTAGTGGGGTTCGCCGCTGTGGACTGCGGCGCGAGCCGCCGCGTGAGCGCCGTTCCCAGCCCCAACTCCATGGCGAGCTGCACGACGAGCACCAGCGCGAAGATGGTGAAATACCTGCCGAAATCGGCCATGCCCAGCGCTCTCGCGAGAATCGCGATCGACACCAGGTGCAGCACGGCATAGAGCCCTTGCGAGACGAGACTCAGCGTACTGTTTCGCACCGCCTTGGGCGTTCCCTGCGGAGCGACGTGCTGTACGGCGCCGTCCACGCTCACGCTGCCTGCCCCTGGTTGTCCGGCGGCGTCACGCCGGCCTGCCGACCAGCAGGTCCAGGCGGAAGCGTGTGATGGCCAGGCGCCGCAGCGCGTCGGCGTAGGCGCGCTGCAGCTGAAGCTGCGTGACCTCCAGATCGTTCAGCGCAGCCGTGGATGCGAGGTTTTCCTTGACTAGGGCCGCCGTGAGCCGGGCGTCTTCCGAAGCCTCGTCGCGCCTGGCTTGCAGCAACTGCACCTCTTGCGTGAGTGCCGAGATGTCGTGCTGAAGCTCGAGCACCTGCTGGGTCACGCGCGAGCGGGCATCGTCGAGCCGGGCCTCGGCGGCGGCGAGCTGCGCGTACGCGGCGCCGCTGGCGGCATCCGCGCGACCGAAATCGAGCAACGGGACCTTGAGGTGTACTAGCGCTTCGTATTGCGAGACGCCGCGCTGGTCGAAGTCATCTCCGCGGCGAGCGGCCACTCGCAATGTCACCTCGGGGCCGGAACGGGCGCGTGACCGTGCGACTTCCTCGCTCGTGCGCGCAAGCTGGGCCTGCGCCTGGCGCACCTGAGGAGCCTGCCGCAAGGCAGCGGCCACCAGTTCGTCCAGGGAATCGGTGCGGCCGGGCAGGGGAGTGGCCGGCAGGTCCCGCACGCTGAGCTCGCGCGCGGAGACGCCCATGGCAGTGGCCAGGGTGCCGCTGG
>DAIMZU010000185.1:0-5825 GCA_036733845.1 Ramlibacter sp. | reverse complement strand
TCGGTGGTGCCGGGCAGGTTCGCCTGCTCGGGCATGCCGAGCACATCCTCGAGCGGGACCATCATCACCGCCGCGGGGGTGCGCGCGAGCCAGGCCTGGACCGCGCGGGCCACCGCCGGCGGGGGGCTGGCGCAGCCCGCGGCGGCCGCGACTTCGCCTGCATCCAGCAGCCCTTCGCGCTGCACCGCCAGCAGCAGGCGGATGCGGTCCTGGGCACGTTCGAGCAACTGCCGCTCGAGCAGCGCGGGATCGGGGAAAAGACCCAGGGACTGCCGCAGCTGCAGGTCATGGCTGCCCCACCAGCCCGCCAGCGTCGGCAGGTCGTGCGTGCTGGCGGCCACCAGCGCCTGGCGCGGGTACTGCGCCGGCGCCTTGAAGCCGCCTTCGTGGTCGCGCTCGAAGTACAGCAGCCGGTACGACAGCACGCCGGTGCGCGACAGGCCTTCGCGGACCTCCTGGGCGACGGTGCCCAGGTCCTCGCCGATCACCAGGCAGCGGTTGCGCGCGCTCTCCAGGGCGACGATGGCCAGCATCTCGTCCAGCGGGTAGTGCACGTAGGCACCTTCGCGTGGGGTCAGCCCCGGGGGGATCCAGAACAGGCGCATCAGCGCCATCACGTGGTCGATGCGCAGCGCGCCGACACCGCGCATGTTGGCCCGCAGCACCTCGATGAAGAGATCATGTCCGCGCTCGCGCAGCCGGTCGGGTCGCAGCGGCGGCAGGCCCCAGGCCTGGCCGCTCGCGTTGAAGTCGTCCGGCGGTGCGCCGACCCCCGCGTCGAGCGCAAAGACGTCCTGGGCGTCCCAGGCATCCGATCCGGCCCGGTCGACCGACACCGCGAGGTCCAGGTACAGGCCCACGGCCATGCCCAGCGCCCGGGCGTCCCGCGCGGCGCGGTCGAGCTGCATGCGGGCCTGCCACTGCAGGAACTGGTGGAAGCCGACGCGGTCGGCGTGCTCGCGCTCGAACGCCGCCACCTGCGCGGAAGCAGGGTCGCGATAGGGCTCGGGCCAGACCGGCCAGCCCCAGACCTGCGGGTCGGCCGCATGGAAGCTCGCCTGCAGCGCCTCGAAAAGCGCATGCCCGCGCAGCGGCTCGCCGGATTCACGGACAAAGGCCACGAAGGCCTCGCCTTCGCGGCTTGCCGGCCCGCCTCCGTGCCGCAGGTGCCGCTCGTGGAAGGCCGCCCACAGCAGTTCCAGGATCTCGAACTTGGCCGCCGCAACGCCAGGGTAGTCGACCAGCGGTGACTCGCGCAGCCGCGCCAGCCGCTGCTGGAATTCGGCCGAACGCACGCGGCGGCGGGCCTGCTCGCACTCGGCCCAGCCCGTGACCGCCTCGACGTCGATGTACAGCACGTTCAGGTGCCGGCGCGACGACGGGCTGTAGGGACTGATATGCGCCGGGTTGTGCGCGAACAGCGCGTGCAGCGGATTCAGGCCGACGATGCCGGCGCCGCGGGCGGCCGCCTGCGCGACCAGCGTGGCGAGGTCGGTGAAGTCGCCGATGCCCCAGTTGCGAGGGGATCGCAGTGCATAGAGCTGCACCGCCGGTCCCCAGGTGCGCCCGCCATCGTGCAGCGCGGGCGGCTCCCAGCCGCGGGCCGGCGCGCTCACCACGCAGGTGTGCCCCGGGAGCCCTGCGACGCTGAAGCGGTGATAGCCCGGCGGCAGGGCGACCTCCAGCGGCAGGCGCACTTCGGCCGCGCCGCCGTGCGGCGTCGCACCGGCCAGTCCGATGGCGGGCACCCGGCCTTCGTGGACGGCGCCGCCCTCCTCCTCGAGCCGCCAATGCACCTCGCCATGTCCCGCAGCCAGGCGCAGGGTCACGGACCCATCCGCCTGCCCTGCCCGGACTGCCACCACCGGAGGCAGGGGCCGCATGGCCGCGGCGAGATCCAGGTGCTGCTCCGCCGCTTGCAGGTCGGCGCCCGGTCCGATGCCGAAGGCCTGGAGCAGGGCCGAGAGGTTCCCGGGTGCGACAGGGTGCCGGTGGCCCCAGATGTCGTGGTACTCGGTCGCGATGCCCAGGCGCGCGCACAGGCGCTGCAGCGCGGCGGGATCGTGGGCGCCCTCAGCCATGGCCCGCCTCCTCGAACGACAGCACGACCGCGCCGCGCGCCAGCGTCACCGAGTCCCGGGCGGGTGCGCCCAGGCCCTCGGCGTGCAGGATGCGGCCCGCCGGTGCGGGTGCCTGGACGTCCGCGGGGCCCAGGTTGGCCGCGAGGTGAAGCCCCGCGCCCGCGCGCCCTACCCGCCAGCTGACGCGCAGCGCACCCTCGTTCGACTGCCATCGGCCACCGTGGCAGCCCTGCGCCAGCAGCGGGACCAGTTCGCGTTGGCGCAGCGCGAGCAACGCCTGGGTACGCGCGAGCGCCTCCCGATGGGGCGGCAAGCCGCGCTCGTCCCAGCGCAGCACGCAGGCGCGGAAGGTCGCTTCGTCATTGGGGTCCGGGATGCGCTCGCGCGCCGCCGGATCGGAAAACGCCGCGAAGCGTCCGAATTCCTCGCGCCGCCCGCGCGCGACCGCCTCGGCGAGGTCCGGGCCGAAATCGCAGAAATACAGGAAGGGCGTGGAGGCGGCGAACTCCTCGCCCATGAAAAGCATCGGAACGTGCGGCGACAGCAGCACGCAGGCCTGCACCGCCGGCAGCAGCACCGGGTCGGCCAGCGCGTGCAGGCGATCGCCGAAGGCGCGGTTGCCCACCTGGTCGTGCGTCTGCAGGTAGGACACGAACGTCGCCAGCGGCAGCTGCGCCGAGGGCTCGCCGCGCGGCTCGCCGGAGCGGAATGCGCTGCCCTGGCCCTGGTAGATGAAGCCTTCGGCGAGCGCGCGCGCCAGCCCCGACGCGGGGTCGGCAGCGAAGTCGGCGTAGTAGCCGTCGGCCTCGCCGGTGAGCATCACGTGGGCGGCGTGGTGCAGGTCGTCGTTCCATTGGGCCGTGGCCGCCTCTGGCTGCCCGTCGGCGGCGCGGCCGAGCAGGGCGGACTGGTTGGCATCGTTTTCCAGGACGATGTGCACCTGCCGCTCGCGGCCGGGGCCGCGCTGCACGGCCTCGCAGAGCTCGCGCACGATGTGCACGGGGGATTCGTCGGCGATGGCGTGCACCGCATCGAGCCGCAGCCCGTCGAAGTGGAACTCCTCGATCCAGTAGAGCGCGTTGTGGATGTAGAAGTCGCGCACCGTGCGCGAGCCGGGGCCGTCGAAGTTGATGGCGGCGCCCCAGGGCGTCTGGTGCGCCGGGTTGAAGAACTCCGGGCAGTAGGCGTGCAGGTAGTTGCCTTCGGGGCCGAAGTGGTTGTAGACCACGTCGAGCAGCACCATCAGGCCGAGCCGGTGTGCTTCGTCGACCAGTGCCTTGAGCGCCTGCGGATCGCCGTAGGCCGCATCGGGCGCGAAGGGCAGCACGCCGTCGTAGCCCCAGCCGCGCCGCCCTGGGAAGTCGGCCAGCGGCATCAGCTCGACGGCGGTGATGCCCAGGTCGGCGAGATCGGCCAGGCGTCGCGCCGCGGCGGCGTAGCTGCCCTCCTCGGTGAAGGTGCCCACGTGCAGTTCGTACACCACCGCCTCGTGCCAGGGCCGCCCCCGCCAGCCGCCGTCCCCCCAGGCGTAGGCGCCGGGATCGACCAGCCGGCTCGGGCCATGGACGTCATCCGGGTTGTGCCGGGAGGCCGGGTCCGGCACCTTCAGCCCGTCCGGCAGCACGAAGCGGTAGGCGTCCCCCGCCCGTGCCTGGGGCAGGTGCAGGCGGTGCCATCCGTCCGCCGCGGCTGGCATCGCATGCCGTACGGCGGCGGTGCCTTCCCCCAGTTCGAGCTCGACGCTCGACACGCCGGGTGCCCACAGCCGGAACTCCGCGCCACCCGGGCCGAGCCGGGTCCCGAAAGGCATCTCATGGATTCGCTGGACCATCGTATCTCGCCTGCTTGAGGGGGGGGCCGGGGCGGTGCCGCGCCAGCAGCACCAGCGAACGCGGCTGCAGCAGCAGGCCCGGCCCGGCCAGCGGCTCCCGCACGCGCAGCACGCCTTCGGCATGCGTCGTGTCGAGCACCAGGTGCCAGGGCGGCGCTGCGATCGGCTCGAGCGAGAACGGCACTTCGGCCGCACTGGCGTTGAGCAGCAGCAGGAAGTCGTCGTCGTGCTCGCGCTCACCGCGCGGGCCGAGGTCGCGCAGGCCGTGACCGGACATCAGCATGCCGACGCAGCGCGCCTCGGGGTCGTGCCAGTCCTCCTGCGCCATCTCCTGCCCGTCGGGTCGCAGCCAGCTCACGTCCTTGAGCGCGTCACCGTCCAGGGCAGCGCCCTTGAAGAAGCTGTTGCGGCGGAAGGTCGGGTGGGCCTGCCGCAGGGCGATGAGGCGGGAGACGTACTCGACCAGTTCCTGCTGGAAACCCTCGCCTTCCCACCGCAGCCAGGTCAGCTCGCTGTCCTGGCAGTAGGCGTTGTTGTTACCCTGCTGCGTGTGGCCGCGCCCGTCGCCGGCGAGCAGCATGGGAACGCCCTGCGACAGCAGCAGCGTAGCCAGCAGGTTGCGCTTCTGGCGGTCGCGCAGTGCCGTGATGGCCGGGTCGTCGCTCGGGCCCTCCACGCCGTGGTTCCACGACAGGTTGTGGCTGTGCCCGTCGCGGTTGCCTTCGCCGTTGGCTTCGTTGTGCTTGTCGTTATAGGAGACCAGGTCGTGCAGCGTGAAGCCGTCGTGCGCCGTGACGAAGTTGATGCTGGCGTGCGGCCGCCGGCCGGACCAGCCGTAGAAGTCCTCCGACCCGGCGAGCCGCCGCGTCACTTCGCCGAGCTGGCCCGGGTCGCCGCGCCAGAAGCCGCGCACCGCGTCGCGGTAGCGGTCGTTCCACTCGCCCCAGCCGGCCGGAAAGTTGCCCACCTGGTAGCCGCCATGCCCCAGGTCCCAGGGCTCGGCGATCAGCTTGACCTGGTTGAGGACCGGGTCCTGGCGGATCGCGTTGAAGAAGCTGCTGAGGTTCTCGACCTTGCCCGATTCGCGCGCGAGCGCCGACGCGAGGTCGAAGCGGAAGCCGTCGACGTGCATCTCCTCGACCCAGTAGCGCAGGGAATCCATCACGAGCTGCAGCGCGTGCGGGTTCTCGAGGTTGACGGTGTTGCCGCAGCCGGTGAAGTCGTCGTAGTAGCGCCGCTGGTCGGGATTGAGGATGTAGTAGGAGGCGTTGTCCAGGCCGCGCATCGAGAGCGTGGGGCCCAGGTGGTTGCCCTCGCAGGTGTGGTTGTAGACCACGTCGAGGATGACTTCCAGGCCCGCCGCGTGCAGGGTGCGGACCATGGACTTGAATTCATAGATTCGCCCGGTCGCGCTGTAGCGCATCTCGGGCGCGAAATAGCACAGGGTGTTGTATCCCCAGTAGTTGCGCAGGCCTTTTTCCACCAGGTGCCGGTCGTCGATGAAGCTGTGCACCGGCAGCAGTTCGATGGTCGTCACGCCCATGCGGCGCAGCTCGTCGATGACCGGCGCCGAGCTCAGGCCGGCATAGGTGCCGCGCAGCTTGGGCGGCACGGCCGGGTGGTTCATGGTGAAGCCGCGCACGTGGACTTCGTAGATGACCATGTCCTTCCACGGCACTGACGGGCGCTGGTCCCCGTGCCAGGAGAAGGCCGAGTCGGTGACGCGGGCCTTGGGCATCATGGCGGCGCTGTCGCGCTTGTCGAAGGTCAGGTCCTCGCGGCGCGAGCCGACCGAGTAGCCATACAGCGCGTCGCTCCAGCGCAGCCGCCCTGTCAGGTCCTTGGCGTAGGGATCGACCAGCAGCTTGTTGGGATTGAAGCGGTGGCCTTCCTCGGGCCGGTAGGGCCCGTGG
>DAIMZU010000184.1:0-5847 GCA_036733845.1 Ramlibacter sp. | reverse complement strand
TCTTCAGGCTGTCCTCGCACTCGCGATGCCGATCAACACGCCAGGTGGCGCGCGTTGCAGGTGAGCGCGGCCAGGCGGACAGCTTCCCTGGACGGGTGCCGCATGCCGCCGGCATGATCGCTTCACTTCCTGGCATGGTGCCGGGCAGGCCGGCAGATGCCGGCAGGCGGGCGTCACACCCTGCTTTTTTCATCCCACCCGGACGGGCCTCACGGCCCGCCGGGCGCGTGCCCGTCCAATCCCTTGGAGGCACGATGGAGTTCATTCCGAAATCATTGGCGCAGTTGCACCGGGGCCTGCTGGTCTCGGCGCTTCAAGTCCTGTCCAGCGGAGAGCGGCGGTCTTGCTCGGAGGTCTTGCAGTGGGTCTTCCCGGACCCGGATGCATGTACCGACGACCTGCCCGCCATCCCCGCTCAGCCGGACGGCTCGGCGCCGTTCCTGTCCTTCGTGCGCTGCTGCCACGAGATGGGACTCGACCCCGAGTCATTGCGCGAGCGGCTGTTGCGCGTCCTCGTGCGCCTGGGCCGGCGGCACACCCCCGGCGAGGAGCTGTCGCCGGACTGATCGCAGAACGGCACCGCGCCGGCTCCCCTGGGGGCCGGCGCGCGTCGCCCCCCTGTCATTGTTGACGTCACGTCAGCCTGCGCAAAGGGGGCGGACAGGATGTCATGCGCAGAATCCGCCTGCCCGGACCGGAGAACCCGATATCGACGGCCGGGCACAGGGAGGAATAAACCAAATGATCACGACCGCACCGGGGTCGGCACCACCTGCCGATCCTTTCACCCGCTTTTCCCGCGAGCCCGTCTGGGCACGGGTGGTCCACCACGAAAACCTGCGCGCCCTGCATCGCCGGCGGCAGCTGGTTCTGGCCGGACTCCTGGATGACCCGCGCGAGGCCGACCTGCACTTCCCGGGCCAGCGCCGCCTGCTCGAGGCCCTGCGCGTCACCACGGACGCCGAACTTGCGCGAATGGCCGCCGTGCCCACGGCATTGTTCACGCTGCCGCTGCGCATCGACCTGCCTGACCTGCAGTCCTTTCGACGATTCGTGCCTCGCGACGCGCTCGAGGCCGCCAGCATCGAAGAAACCTTCCTGGGGCTGCTCAACCGACTGGATGCCCTGCGCGCCGACCCCGCCCGTGCCCGGCTGTACTTCGACCTGTCCCGCACCGAGGCCGAGTGGCTCGTCGCCCTGACGCCACCCGAACTCGAGGTCCTCGCCCGTGACCCGCTCCTGCGGCTTCAGTCGGCCGTCGGCGGCGACTTCTTCGACATCGTTCTTGCCGGCGACCAGGACGACGCCCGCTTGCGTGTCCTGGGTGCCGCGGGACGGGCGCGCAGTGTCATGGGCTGGGCATGAAGGCGCCTGCCGCGCGCAGGAGGCGCCTGCTCTTCCAGACGCACGCCGAAGAAGCGCTCTTCGACGAGCTCATCCAGCTCACGCTTCGCACCGAGCTGATCACGCAGCTCACCGGCCTTCGCATGACCACCGCCGACAAGGAGGAGATGAACGCCCGCCTGCAGGAGACGCAGACCCCACGACGACGGCCCTTGGCCGACGAAGGGCCGCCGCCCGCCGTCATCCGCCCACGCGGGCGTGGGCTCAGCGCCGTCAACACCAACCTGCTGCAGCCGGCGTCCCGCCGGCTCGAGGCCATCCTTCTCCTGGCGCTCGATGGCGCCGGTCGCCGGAACGGCCCCGTCGACGAACCGGAAGCGGCGCAGCACTGGACGGAGGTCCTGCGCTGGCGCCTGACCGTCTACCAGGAGTACCGGCGCCTGCTCGGCGGCCGCACCCAGTACTCCTTCGAAGCCTATATCGTGCTGTTGCACGGCATCCGCGACCGCTCCATCGAGTTGCGCACCTGCTCCGGCTGCGGCGCGCTGCAGCCGTCGCACCAGTGGACCGTCGGTCCCTTGCGCTGCCCTCTGTGCGACGGCGTCAAGCTAGGGCCGCGCAGCCGCGAGCGGGTGCGCGAGCGTCTCCTCAGTGCGCAGACGCAGCAGGCTGCAGAGGCGGTGTGCGTGAGCAACGCGCGTTGACGGGTGTGTTGCTGGCGCTGGCCGGCAGGGCCACAGACCCAAGAATCCGGTCATGCGACGCTTGTCCACCGACCCCGCCCCGCCGGATACGCCGGGTTGCGGGGTTGCCGCGTCGACGGTTCAGCCATCCGGTCCGGCCGCGTCCTCGCCATTCCTGGCGCGGCTTCGCATCCATGCAGCGCTCCCCGCCACCGACTTCCAGCGGCGGTTCCTCGATCCTGTCGAGCGGCTCGCTGCGCTTCTCGCATCCGCCGCAGCGCAGCCCCGTGCCGAGTACACGGGCACGGGACCCGAAGGCCGCCTGACCGCGGGAATCGAGGCCGCGTTCCTGTGCTTCCAGGCCTCTGACGGCCGCATCTTCACCGGCCGCGAGGGGGTCGAGGCCCGCCATCGCCTGGAGGTGCGCTGGCGCTATCTCTGTTTCGCAGCCGGACTTCTCCGGGGTGCGCAGGAACCGGGCTTCCTGCTCCAAGGCGCTGCGCTCGCCCCGGTCATCGGCGCACCGAACATGCACTGGCTCGATGCCGGCGGACCTCGCCTGAGTTCGGTGCTTCACCAGATCACCGGCTGCTGCACCGGCGCAAGCGAAGCGCCGGTCACCCGATTCGCGCCACATCAACTCGACGCCGGCGCGGCGCACGTGGAGCGTCTCGTGGCCCGCGTCCTCGAGGCGCTTCGCGCGCCCGGGCCACCCCGGGTGCGGACCGAGACGGCGCGGCTCCCGGCCTTGCCGCCCGACCTGGAGGCTCGGGTCCGCGACCCCCTGCAGCGGCAGCGGCTTGCCGATCTGGCCGCTGCCTGCAGGGCCCATCTTCCAAACGGTTCGCCCGCCATGGTCCGGACCGAGGATTTCCTCGTGCTGGCACTCGATTTCGTCGTACCGATCGTGCGTGACCTGCCCAGGTGGGTGGAGGCCATGGCCGGCGCCGGCCTGATCCATTGCCCACCCGAAACCCCGGGCCTGCGCGTGGTGCCATGGGTGTTCACGCCGGGCGTGGATGCCCGTCCCGCGATCGTCCTCAGCGCGCTGGCTTGCCGCCGGCTGGCCCTGTGAACTTGTGAACATGACCCCTCGCGGCCCGTTCCTGCGGCCGGCATTCGAAGCACGGTCGGCCGTGGCCTGGGCGCTTGCAGCAGCCTGGACGGGGACCGCGACGGCTCTCGCGGATTCCGCAGCGCCAGGGCTCGCCACCTGCGCCGGTCTCTCGCTCGCGATGTGTGCGTGGCGCTCGGCCGCAGCCGCCCGGCAGGTCCATGTGCGCCTGCGGCTTGCCGGAACTGCCGCGGTGGTGTTGCCCACCAGCCGGTTGAAGGCCGCCCTCTCCCGTGCAGGTGACCAGCTCTGGCTGGGTTGGGGCTGGCGCTGGGAGACCCGCCACACGCAGTGGGCCCACGAACTCCAGGCCTGCGGGGCCGATGCCATCTATCCGCCTTCCTGGCTCCTGCGGCTGGCCGGTCGCCCGACCCATCCGGCCCGCGCACGGGGGCTGCCCTGGATCCACGGCATCGAGGCGAAGGAGGGCGAAGTGGTCCTGCCCTTCGACGACTTGCGTGGGCATTGCGCAGTGGTTGCCACGACCGGCGCCCTCAAGACCCGCCTGGCCGGGCTCGTGATCTTCCAGCTGGCGCTCCGGGGGGACTGCATCATCGTGATCGACCCCAAGGGCGACCGCGACCTGCGCGACATCTGCCGCCAGGCGGCGGCGCTGGCGGGCGATCCGGGCCGATTCCTGATGCTGCACCCCGCGTTCGCCGCCGAGTCCGTGCGCCTGGACCTCCTCAAGAACTGGGACCGGGTGTCCCAGGTGGCCTCCCGCATCCACCTCGTGCTCGACGCCCAGCCGGGCGACACCTTCGCGGAGTTCTGCTGGATGGCCGTGCACCGGATCACCAACGCACTCAAGTTTATGGGTCGCCGGGCGACGCTGCAGGGCCTCAAGAGTGCCCTGGAATCGCGCGTGGCCCTCGAGCAGCTCGCCCTGCAGGCGCTCGAGTGTTTTTTCGCGGACGACGGGCACCACCTGCACGAGGCGCTGGAAGCCCAGCGCAACGTCCTGCGTGCGCAGCCCGGCGGCGCCCGCACGGCGCGCGAGTCGACCCGTGCCGCAAGCATCGAACTCACGGCGCGGATCAAGGTCTTCCGCGACTGGCAGCCGGACACGACATCCGCAGCGGTCCGCGGCGTCCGTCCCCACAAGCCAGAAGAAATCACAGGCCTGCTGGCCCTGCTCGATACCGATGCGGAGTGGTTCGGCAAGATGGTCGCGGGCATCCTCCCGATCCTGACCAAGCTCACCACCGACGACCTGCTCGGCCTGCTCTCGCCCGACTACGACGACCTCGAGGACACCCGGCCGATCCTCGACATCGGGCGAGTGGTCGCCGGCCGCCACATCCTCTACATCGGGACGGACACGCTGGCCGATGAGTCCGTGGGCCGTGCGATCAGCACGCTGGCGCTGGCCGACGCCTCGGCGGTCGCTGCCGAGATCTACAACCACGGCACGCCCTCGGATGCGGGTGCCCAGGCACGGCGGGTCCATGTGGTCATCGACGAATGGGGCGATGCCATGTGCGCCCCCGTCATCCAGCAGGCCAACAAGGGGCGCGGGGCGGGCTTCTTCATCTGGGCCCTCGGGCAGACTTATCCCGACCTGGTGGACCGTTTCGGCAACAACGATGCGCGCGCGCGGCGCTTCCTCGGCAACATGAACAACCTGATCGTCGGTGCCACCCATGATGCCGACACCATGGACCTGCTGGCAGCCAAGCTGGGGGAGACCCGAGTCGGGGTGCGCAGTGAATCGCGGGGCTTTTCCGCCCGCAGCAGCGACCTGGGCCTCGGGCTGGCGGCAAGCAGCAGCACCTCCGTTTCTTCGCAAACCTGCGAGGTCTTCCCGCGGCAACTGCTGGCAGCACTCCCCGACCTGCACTACGTTGCGCTTCTGAACCGAGGGGAGCTCATCAAGGGCCGGATCCCGGTGCTCGTGCCGGACACCGCAGCGTGACACGCCTCGTACCGCCCGCCATCGTGCCGCTGAGATTCGGCGCCTTCCGCATCCGGGCAGAGGGTCTGATCCGCCAAGCTGTCCTGCGGCCGCCACGATGGGTCTGAGCGCAGTCCGCATGGCCCTCGCCGCCAGCGCCTTCTGGGCCGTGGCCCAATTCTGTGCGCCGCTGTTCGTTGGCGCGCCAGCGCTGGAGACCCGCCGGGCCGCCGAACTCCTGGCGCTGCGGCAGTCACTCGGTGGGCAGGTGGAAGCGGCGGTGCGTCGCTTCGCCGCGCCTGTGAGGGTCCAGGGTCCGTCAGGCACCCGGGCTGCCGTCCCGCCATCGGCAGGGGCGCTGGCGAGCCCGCGACCGGCCGTGCGCGAATTCCCGAGCGGGGCAGGCGCGGCTGGCGCGCCCTTCCAGCGTGCGACAGCGGGCTTCCTTCCGGGCTACGTGCATCGCCTGGGACTGCAATGGCAGGTGGCCGCCCTCCGCGCTGGCATCGTGCTGGCCTGGGTGGTCGCGCTGGGCCCCCTGCTTGCCGCGGCACTTGTCGATGGATGGATGCAGGGTGCGATCCGGCGCATGCGGGCTGGCGCCGCGCATCCGGTGGCGTTCAGCCTGTCGGGGATCGCCGCGGCGGGCCTGCTGTCCGTTCCGCTGGCATACATCCTCGTTCCGGTGCCCTGGCCCTCGGGATGGGCACCTGCATGGGCGCTGCTCACGTCGCTGGTCCTTTCATGGCGCAGTGCGCTGCAAAGATCCCTGGCACCGGGGTGAGTCCGGGGTGGGCTGCGCAGCCCGGTGC
>DAIMZU010000183.1:0-5848 GCA_036733845.1 Ramlibacter sp. | reverse complement strand
CTACCAGGCCATGAAGGCCAACGACGGCGCCTTCGTGCGCAAGAACTTCTTCGGCAAGCACCCCAAGGCGCTGGAGATGGTGGCGCACATGAGCGACGAGGACATCTGGCGTCTCAACCGCGGCGGCCACGACCCACAGAAGGTCTATGCGGCCTACCACGCCGCGGTCCACCACAAGGGGCAGCCCACGGTCCTGCTGATCAAGACCGTCAAGGGTTTCGGCATGGGCAAGGCTGCCGAGGGCAAGAACATCGCCCACCAGGCCAAGAAGCTCTCCGACGAGGACATCAAGGCCTTCCGCGACCGCTTCAACATTCCCATCCCGGACGAAAAACTCGCCGAACTGCCGTTCTACAAGCCGGCCGACAACACGCCCGAGATGCAGTACCTGCACGAGCGGCGCAAGGCGCTCGGCGGCTACCTGCCGAAGCGGCGCCCGCGCGCCAGCGAGAAGCTGAAGGTTCCGCCCCTGGAGGCCTTCAAGGCGGTGCTCGACCCCACCGCCGAGGGCCGCGAGATCAGCACCACCCAGGCCTATGTGCGTTTCCTGACCGCGCTGCTGCGCGACAAGGAACTCGGCCCGCGCGCGGTGCCCATCCTGGTCGACGAGGCGCGCACCTTCGGCATGGAGGGGCTGTTCCGGCAGATCGGCATCTACAACCCCGAAGGCCAGAAGTACACGCCCCAGGACCGCGACCAGGTCTCCTACTACAAGGAAGACCAGTCCGGCCAGATCCTGCAGGAGGGCATCAACGAAGCCGGCGGCATGGCCAGCTGGATCGCCGCGGCCACGTCGTACTCGACGAACAACCGCATCATGGTGCCGTTCTACATCTACTACTCGATGTTCGGCCTGCAGCGGGTCGGCGACCTGGTCTGGGCGGCTGGTGACATGCAGGCGCGGGGCTTCCTGCTCGGCGGCACGTCGGGTCGGACCACGCTCAACGGCGAAGGGCTCCAGCATGAGGACGGCCACAGCCATGTGCTGGCCTCCACCGTGCCCAATTGCATCAGCTACGACCCCACCTTCGCGCATGAAGTGGCGGTCATCATGCACCATGGCCTGCTGCGCATGGTCGAGCGCCAGGACAACGTCTTCTACTACATCACGCTCCTCAACGAGAGCTACCCCATGCCCGGCCTGCAGGCCGGCACCGAGGAACAGATCATCCAGGGCATGTACCTGTTCAAGCCCGCATCGCTGCCCGCGGGCAAGGGCCCCCAGGTGCAACTGCTCGGATCCGGCAGCATCCTGCACGAATCGATCGCTGCCCGCGACATCCTCGAGCAGGACTGGGGCATCGGCGCGAGCGTCTGGAGCTGCCCCAGCTTCAACGAACTCGCCCGTGAGGGCATGGACTGCGATCGCTGGAACCTGCTGCACCCGGAGCAGGCTCCACGCAAGTCCTTCGTCGCCCGCCAGCTCGAGCCGCACGCCGGCCCGGTGGTCGCGTCCACCGACTACATGAAGGCCTATGCCGAGCAGATCCGGCCCTTCGTTCCCAAGGACCGCACCTACCGCGTGCTGGGCACCGACGGCTTCGGCCGCAGCGACTTCCGCACCCGCCTGCGCGAGCACTTCGAGATCAACCGCCACTACATCGTGGTCGCCGCCCTCAAGGCCCTGAGCGACGAGGGCACGGTGCCGGCGTCCCGGGTCGCCGAGGCCATCGCGAAGTACGGCATCAAGGCCGACAAGACCAACCCGCTCTACGCCTGATCCGGCGGGCGGCGACAACAACAAGAAACTGGAGAAATCGAATATGGCGCTGGTCGAAGTGAAGGTCCCCGACATCGGGGACTTCGACGAAGTCGCGGTCATCGAAGTGCTGGTCAAGCCGGGTGACACGGTCAAGGCGGAGCAGTCGCTGATCACCGTCGAGTCGGACAAGGCCTCGATGGAAATCCCGTCCTCCGCACAGGGCGTGGTGCGGGAGCTCAAGGTCAAGCTCGGGGACAAGGTCCGCCAGGGCTCGGTGCTCCTGATGCTCGAGACGGCGGACAGCGCCGCTTCGCCGCCTCCGCACGCCGGTCCCGCTGCGGCTGCCGCACCGGCAGCACCTGCTGCAGCGCCGCAGCCGGCCCAGCCGCCGGCTCCTGCCGCCGCGGCTGCCCCCTCCGGCCCGATCGAGGTCCGCGTGCCCGACATCGGCGACTTCAAGGACGTCGCGGTCATCGAAGTGCTGGTGCAGCCGGGCGATACGGTCAAGCAGGAGCAGTCGCTCATCACCGTCGAATCCGACAAGGCGTCCATGGAGATTCCCTCCTCGGCCGCAGGCACGGTGCGCGAGCTCAAGGTCAAGGTGGGGGACAAGGTCAACATCGGCGACCTGTTGGCCCTGCTCGAGGGCGCGGCCCCGGCTTCGCAGCCGGCTGCGGCCGCGCCTTCGCCGGCGCCCGCCGCCGCGGCGGCCCCCGCGCCTGCGACCGCCTCGGCGCCCGCCGCCGCGCCTGCGGCCGAGCGCGTGTCTCCCACCGCCTCCCTGCCGCCGCACCAGCCCGAGGCGCGCACCGGACTGCCGCATGCCTCGCCCTCGGTGCGACGCTATGCGCGCGAGCTCGGCGTGCCGCTGGAGGAGGTCAAGGGCAGCGGTCCCAAGGGGCGCATCACCCAGGAAGACGTGCAGGCCTTCACCAAGGCGGTCATGCGCGGCGAGGCCAGCACGCGCGCCGCTTCTGCCTCCGGCAAGGCGCCCGCCGCGGGCGGTGGCGAGGCGCTGGGGCTGATTCCCTGGCCCAAGGTCGACTTCACGAAGTTCGGGCCCGTCGAGCGCAAGGACCTGGGCCGCATCCGCAAGATCAGCGGCGCCAACCTGCACCGCAACTGGGTGATGATCCCGCACGTCACCAACCATGACGACGCCGACATCACCGACCTCGAGGCCTTCCGTGTCGCCACCAACCGCGAGAACGAAAAGAGCGGCGTGAAGGTCACCATGCTCGCCTTCCTCATCAAGGCCTGCGTCGCTGCGCTGAAGAAGTTTCCCGAATTCAACAGCTCGCTCGACGGCGACCAGCTGGTCTTCAAGCAGTACTACCACATCGGCTTTGCGGCCGATACGCCCAACGGGTTGGTCGTGCCGGTCATCCGCGACGCCGACAGGAAAGGCGTGCTGCAGATCAGCCAGGAGATGTCCGACCTGGCCAAGAAGGCCCGCGACGGAAAACTCGGTCCCGCCGACATGCAGGGCGCCTCGTTCACCATTTCTTCGCTCGGCGGTATCGGCGGTCGCTACTTCACGCCGATCATCAACGCGCCGGAAGTCGCTATCCTTGGCGTTTGCCGAAGCCAGACCGAGCCGGTCTGGGATGGCCAGCAGTTCCAGCCACGGCTGAGGCTGCCGCTGTCGCTGTCATGGGACCACCGGGTGATCGACGGTGCCGCGGCAGCCCGGTTCAACGCCTACCTGGGGCAGATCCTCGCGGACTTCCGCCGGGTGCTCCTCTGAAGAAGAAAAGCGGGCTTCAATGACGACTGTGGTTGTGGTGCGGAAAGCGGGTCAGATCGCCATTGCGGCGGACACCCTGGTGACATTCGGGGACACGCGGCTGGCGCACCGGTACGAGGACAACACCAAGATCTTCCGGATCGACACCGAAACCGGCCCCAACTACATCGGCATGGCGGGGACGGTGGCGCACTTTCCGGTGCTTCGCAAGGCACTGGGAACCATGCCCCGGGAGATCCTGCAACTGGGTAGCAAGGACGAGGTCTTCGATACCTTCACCAAGCTGCACCCGTACCTGAAGGACAACTTCTTCCTGCAGACCAAGGAAGAAGACAGCGACCCCTACGAGTCCAGCCAGTTCAGCGTCGTGATCGCCAACCCCACCGGCATCTACGGGCTCTACAGCTATCGGGAAGTGTTCGAGTTCAAGGAGTTCTGGGGAATCGGTTCCGGGCGCAGCTTTGCCCTGGGCGCCATGCATGCGGTGTACGGCAAGGCCAAGACTGCGCGTGACGTGGCCGAGGCCGGCATCGCCGCCGGTTGCGAGTTCGACCGCAACTCCGCCGCGCCCTGGGACCTGCACACGATCAAGCTCCGCGAGAGCGGCAACGGCAAATAAGAAAACAGCACAACGACAGGAAGCAGGCGCCCGGACGGGTGGCCATCCGGTCAGCGCGAGGGAACAAGCATGAGTCTGGTTGAAGTCAAAGTACCTGACATCGGCGATTTCGCCGATGTCGCGGTCATCGAATTGCTGGTCAAGCCGGGCGACGTGATCCGGGCCGAGCAATCGCTCATCACCGTGGAAAGCGACAAGGCCTCCATGGAAATCCCCTCCAGCCATGCCGGCACTGTCCGCGAGCTGAAGGTGGGGCTCGGTGACAAGGTCTCGCAGGGAACGGTGCTGCTGGTGCTGGAAGCCGCGACCGACACCTCGGCTGCCGCACCGTCCGCGCCGGCCGCAGCCGCACCGGCACCGGCACCGGCACCGGCATCGGCGCCTTCGCCTCCCGCTGCTTCAACCGGCGCTGCCTCCCATCCCTCCGCGGGCGGGGCCGACCTCGACTTCGACCTGCTGGTGCTCGGCGGCGGGCCCGGCGGTTATTCGGCGGCGTTCCGTGCCGCCGACCTGGGCATGAAGGTCGTCCTGGTCGAGCGCTACGCCACCCTGGGCGGCGTGTGCCTGAATGTCGGCTGCATCCCGTCGAAGGCGCTGCTGCACGTGGCCTCCGTCATGGACGAGGTCAGTCACTTCGAGTCCCTGGGCATCCACTTCGGCAAGCCCACGGTCGACCTGGACAAGCTGCGGGCGCACAAAGGCAAGGTGGTGGGCAAGCTCACCGGCGGCCTGGCCGCCATGGCGCGCATGCGCAAGGTGACGGTGGTGCGCGGCGTGGGCACGTTTGCCGATGCCCACCACCTGCATGTCGAGGAAACCGGTGGCAGCGGCCAGGAGCGCACCGGCCAGTCACAGCGCATCAGCTTCCGGCAGGCCGTCATCGCCGCCGGCTCCCAGCCCGTCCACCTGCCTTTCATGCCGAAGGACCCGCGGGTGGTGGATTCGACCGGTGCGCTCGGCCTGGCCGCCGTGCCGCGCCGCATGCTCATCCTGGGCGGCGGCATCATCGGCCTCGAGATGGGCACCGTCTACTCCAGCCTCGGCGCGCGCCTGGACGTGGTCGAGATGCTGGACGGCCTCATGCAGGGCGCCGACCGCGACCTGGTCCGCGTGTGGCAGAAGATGAACGCGCCGCGCTTCGACAAGGTGATGCTCAAGACCCGCACCGTCGGTGCCGAAGCCACGGGCGATGGCATCCTGGTGCGCTTCGAGGGCGAGCAGGCCCCGGCCGAGCCGCAGCTGTACGACCTGGTCCTGCAGGCGGTCGGCCGCACGCCCAACGGCCTGAAGATCGGCGCCGACAAGGCCGGGGTCGCGGTCTCCGATCGCGGCTTCATCCCGGTGGACACCCAGATGCGCACCAATGTGCCGCACATCTTCGCCATTGGCGACATCGTCGGCCAGCCCATGCTGGCGCACAAGGCGGTGCACGAGGGCCACGTGGCCGCGGAAGCCGCCGCAGGCCACAAGGCGGTGTTCGACGCGCGGGTCATCCCGAGCGTTGCCTACACCGACCCGGAGGTCGCCTGGGTGGGCATCACCGAGGACCAGGCAAAGGCGCAGGGCATCGCCATCCAGAAGGGCCTGTTCCCCTGGAACGCCTCGGGCCGGGCCATTGCCAACGGGCGCGACGAGGGCTTCACCAAGCTGCTGTTCGACGCCACCACCCACCGCATCATCGGCGGCGGCATCGTGGGAACGCACGCAGGCGACATGATCGGCGAAGTCGCGCTGGCCATCGAGATGGGCGCCGACGCCCTGGACATCGGCAAGACCATCC
>DAIMZU010000182.1:0-5864 GCA_036733845.1 Ramlibacter sp. | reverse complement strand
GGCATGGACCTCGCCGCCCGGACCGGTGGGCAGGCCGCCGCCGTGGTGGCGGGCATGGTGCATGCCGCAGCCCGCCAGCAGGCTGGCCGTGGCGGCGATTGCGAGCAAAAGGGGCGTGCGCATGGGGTCTCCGGTGCGGGCAGGATGGCCACCCGGGTATAGCACCAGTCGACCGGGTCCGCAGTTCGATGTAAACAGACGTTGCCGCCGGTGACAAGCCCCACGGCCGAGCAGGACGCTGGCTCATGCGAAGGGCGACCCCGGACTACATCCACTCGTCCAGCGCGGCATAGACTGGAATCGTCTGCCCACTCTCTCTGAACGGAGGCCCTATGTCACGAGCCGCACTACGCACTGTCCCTGCTGCCGACCCGGCGCGCAGGCGCCCGGCCGCCACCGGCGGGGCCGTCGACCTGGACGAGAAGAAACGGCTGGTTCCCAAGCCGGCGGTCAAGCCCGACAAACCGGGTGCCGGGCGCTCGTCCAAGCTGGGTCGCAAGGTGGAAAGCCCCAGCAGCCTGCGCACCGCGGGCCCGAGCGGCCAGCGCAGCCGCACGCAGGACGCCAAGAAGCACGCCAACAAGTGAGCCGCCGCTCCGGATCAATGGGGCCGGACCGGCTGTTCCGGTGAAGAGGCTGGGGCCTGCCGGCGCGACGCGTCCAGGGGCAGGCTCAGGATGAACACAGACCCATGGCCCGGGCCGTCACTACGGACCCGGACGTCTCCGCCTTGAAGCGCGGCCAGTCCCCGCGTGAGGGCCAGCCCCAGGCCGAGCCCGCCGCTGCTGCGGGCCAGGTCCTGGGTGGCCTGCTCGAACGGGTTGAAGAGCCTGTCCATGAGCTCTGGTGCGATCCCCACGCCCCCGTCGGCCACGGAGACGGTCGCCATGCCGGTTTCCGCTTCTGCGCAGGCCCACACGCGCACCCAGCCGCCGGGCTGGTTGAAGCGGATGGCATTGACCAGCAGGTTGCCCATCATCTGCGCCAGGCGCACCGGGTCCCCCTGGACTGGCATCGGCTCGAACGGAGCCGCCTCCAGCCGCAGTCCGGCGGAGTCGATCGCCGTTCGCCAGTCGTCCGTCACCTGGGCGGCGATCGCGCCGAGGTCGCAGGGCTCGCGCCGGACGTTCAGCACGCCTCGCGCGATGCGTGAGGTGTCCATCAGGTCGTCGAGCAGCCGGGCCATGTGACTGACCTGGCGCTCGATCACCGCGCGCGAGCGGTGGAGCCGTGGCTCGTCGCTGTCCACGTGCTTGAGGATCTCCACCGCGCTGCGCACCGGGGCCAGCGGATTGCGCAGTTCGTGGGCGAGCATGGCGATGAATTCGTCCTTGCGGCGGTGGGCTTCGCGAAGGCGCTCCTCGGCGTCCTGCCGCTCGCGTTGCGCCTGCGTGGTGATCAGAAGGTCGGCCTCGAGCCGCACCATCGCGCGGCGCCGCGAATCGATGATGGCGGTGAACATGACACCGTAGATCACGAACACCATCAGCCGCACCCACTCGGCCGGCCCGACCGGAAGCAGTTCGAACCGTGGCTCCACGATCAGGAGTTCCCCCATCAGGGCACTGGCCGCCGTGGCGGACAAGCCGGCAACCAGCCCGCCCCACCAGGCCGCCAGGATGGGTGCGGCCAGCAGGACGATGAGGGGCGCGTGCTCCTGCAGAACAGGGTGCAACGCGAGCCTCACGCCCACGAAGAGGCCGCTCAGCGCGAACCCGATGGCCAGCGCCTTCGGCAGGTCCTGCATGCGGCGGGGGGTGTGCGGGGCCATCTGTCGTGTTCGATACCTTCCCCGTGCACTCTAGCGGCTCGGACGACGGCTGTGCGCCCAGCCGTATGATGCGGCAAGAGGAGGATTCGCATGGCGATCCTGGTCCTGGGCCTGGTGCTATTCCTGGGCGTGCACTCGACGCGCATCGTCGCCGACGACTGGCGCACCGCGCGTGTGGCCCGCTGGGGGCCGAACGGCTGGAAGGCCGCCTACTCGGTCATTTCGCTGGCCGGGCTGCTGCTGATCGTGTGGGGCTATGGCCTGGCCCGGCAGCAGCCGGTGCTGCTGTGGACGCCGCCGCGGGGCATGAATCACCTGGCTTCGGCGCTGATGGCGGTGGCGCTGGTGCTGCTGGCAGCCGCGTACGTCCCGCGTAATGCGTTGCGCGCGCGGCTGCGGCATCCCATGGTGCTGGCCGTGAAGACCTGGGCGCTGGCGCACCTGCTGTCCAACGGCACGCTGGCGGACCTGCTGCTTTTCGGCAGCTTCCTGGCATGGGCGGTCTTCGACTTCCGCAGTGCTCGCCAGCGTGACCGCCGGGATGGCAACCCGGTGATCGTGGCGTCGGCCGGTGGCACCATCGCGGCCGTCGCCGTCGGTCTGGCTGCGTGGGCGGCGCTGGCCTTCGGCGGCCACGCCTGGCTGTTCGGCGTCGCACCCATCGGGCGCTGAAAGCCGGCGCTTCGCCGCCTGGTCTGTTGCGCACGCTTGCACGGGTCACATCGAATCACGCCACCCGGTCCTTGTCCGACATCGCGACGCGTTCCGGGGTTCCAGAATGGGCCATCCCATGCACAGGACGGACCCCCATGAGCAAGAAGCACGATTTCATCCGCAGCGAGCAGAACCGCGACAGGCACCCCGAATCCGGGATGAAGGGCAGCGCCGCGCAGGTGGCCGAGGAGGAGCGCCGCGGGACGGTGCAGAACGTGGCGCCGGAGGACCGGCAGGAGCCCAACCGGGGCAAATACGGCAACGACCGCAACAAGGTGGGTGACACGCAACCGACCCAGAAGAACGAAGGTCGCCGTACGCCCGAGAGCCGGCATGACCGGCAGACGATCTCGGGCGGCCCGATGAACGTGATCCAGGCGCGCACCGGCGGAAAGGGGGCCGGCCGCGGCCCGCGCGGGGGCGGGTCGGTCGGCGGCGGCGGAGCCACTTGAGCGCGGCGCCCGCCGGCGGGCTTACTTCGGGTCCGGCAGTTCGATCTTGACCTCGAGCACCTCGAGGTTGTCATGCCGGTCCAGGTGCACCTTGATGTCGTCCGGATGGATGCGGATGTACTTGGAGATCACGGCCACCAGGTCGCGCTGCAGCGCCGGCAGGTAGTCGGGCTCGGCCGCGCCGCGACCGCTGCGCTCGTGGGCCAGGATGATCTGAAGGCGCTCCTTGGCGACCGCGGCGGTCTTCTTTTTCTCGCCCAGCAGGAATGAGAGCAGGGACGCCACGGCTTACCTCCCGCCGAACAGGCGCTTGAAGAAGCCCTGCTTCTGTGCGTCGGTGAAACGCAGGGGCTTGTCTTCGCCGAGGAAGCGCGCAACCACGTCCTGGTAAGCCTCGGAGACGTCGCTGCCCTTGAGGTGCACGGCCGGCGTGCCCTGGTTGCTCGCCTGCAGGACGGTCTCGCTTTCGGGGATGACGCCGATCAGCTTGATGCGCAGGATGTCCTGGATGTCCTCGAGCGAGAGCATCTGCCCCTGGTCGACGCGCGCGGGGTTGTAGCGCGTGATGAGCAGGTGCTCCTTGATCGGGTCCTTGCCGTCGATGGCACGCTTCGTCTTGCTCGACAGCATGCCCAGGATGCGGTCGGAGTCGCGCACCGAGGAGACCTCGGGGTTGGTGACCACCAGGGCTTCGTCGGCGAAATGCATGGCCATCAGGGCGCCCGTCTCGATGCCGGCAGGCGAGTCGCACACGATGTACTCGAAGCCCATTTCGCCGAGGTCCTTCAGTACCCTCTCGACGCCGTCCTTCGTGAGGGCTTCCTTGTCGCGGGTCTGCGATGCGGCCAGCACGAAGAGGTTCTCGCCGTTCTTGTCCTTGATGAGTGCCTGGTTGAGCGTGGCCTCGCCGTGGATCACGTTGATGAAGTCGTACACCACGCGGCGCTCGCAGCCCATGATGAGGTCGAGGTTTCGCAGGCCCACGTCGAAGTCGATGACGCAGGTCTTGTGACCGCGCATTGCCAGGGCCGAGGCGAAACTGGCGCTGGAGGTGGTCTTGCCTACGCCTCCCTTGCCGGAGGTCACGACGATGATTCTTGCCATGTGCGTATGCCTGATGTGTGGTTGGGATGGGAAAGGGCCTGTCAGCCGATGGGTTCCATGACCAGCTTGCCCTCGGCGCCGCCGACCAGGCGCACCTGGGTCGGCTTGCCGAGGACCTGCGGTGGGAGGGCCACGTCGCTGGTGCGGTAGACGCCGGCGATGGACAGAAGCTCGGGTTCGAGGCAGAGGGTCAGGATGCGCGCCTCGGCATTGCCGCGTGCGCCTGCGATGGCCTTGCCGCGCAGAGGCGCGTAGACATGGATGTGCCCGTCGGCGATCACTTCTGCGCCCGGGTTGACCATGCTCATGACGACCAGGTCGCGTCCACGGGCATAGACCTGCTGCCCCGAGCGAAGCGGCCGGTCGATGATGAGTGCGCCGGCCGGTGGCGCCTCGGGCGGCACCGCTGGCGTGGCGGGGGGTGGCTCGGAAGCGGCGGCGCGGGCGGCGGGCACCATCAGGTCGCGCGCGGGGGCCAGTCCGGCCGACAGCGCCGCCTCCATCTGGAGGTCGCTGCCGCCGCGGGCCGCCACGGGCAGCAGGCCCTGGGTGCGCAGCAGGGAAAGGAGTTCGCCGAAGTCCGGCACGGCGCCGGGCTCACCGGCAAGGGGCGACAGGTCGACGACGAGCGCGTCCTGGTCGAAGAAGCCCGGAATGTCTCCGAAGCGGGCTTGCAGCTCCTGGGCCAGCAGGCCCAGGTCCGTGGACTTCAGGAGCAGCGAGACCAGGGGCAGGTTCGCGCTCTTGATTTCGAATGTGGCAGGGGCGCGGCCTGCAAGGGCAACAGTCATCAGGGTGCGGGGCGAAGTGGCGGCCATGGAGCCGGGGTGGCTCGCCGGCACGCGGCCTCCACTGATCTTATCAGCCAGGGCCAGTGCATTCCTACACGCTCCTGTGGCGTAGGGGGCCTTTCTGCGCGGCCGATCCTGCGGATACTGGCCCCGACGCCGTCACAGGAGCCGCCATGAAGACGAACCGATCGGCCTTCGGCCGCAGCAGCCTGGCCGTGGCCTTTGCAGCCGCCAGCCTGGGGATTGCCACACCCGTCACCGGCTTTGCTCAGGCCGCCGGTGAGGCGGTCTTCGAGGGCCGGCCTGCGGCCTCGGGGGCGCAGGCGGGTACGGGTGCCATGGCGGGGCCGCCGCAGGGGGGGCTCGGACCGCAGTCCCGCGGGAGCGGGGGCCTGTTTCCACAGCGGGATCCGGCAGACCGGGAGGCCCCCCGTGACGAAGGCGCCCGGCCCCGCGATGAGGACCCGGGCGTGGCGCCGCCGCGCAACGATCGGGGCGGCTCGACGGTCGCACCCCAGCGCAGCACGCGGGAGACGACGGGCCGGGCCGCCCGGAACACACGCGACGCGGCGCGGCATGGGGTCCTGCCCTTCGGCTCGGACTGAGGACGAGCGCTCCCCCGCAGTCGCTCAGGTTCGCCGCGCCACGCGTGCCTCGAACAGCAGGTACAGCGCGGCGCCGAGCGCCAGCGGCGCGATGTAGTAGATGGCGCGGTAGGTCAGCAGCGCCGCGATCAGCTGGGGTTCCGGGACGCGGTGCGACAGCAGCGCGATGAAGACAGCCTCCAGCACGCCCAGCCCCGCAGGGACGTGCGTGATCACGCCCGCCACTGCGGCCACCAGGAGCACCGTCAGCACGGTGACATAGGGGACCTGCGTCCGCAGGAGCACGAACAGGATGCCGCCCATGACCAGCCAGTTGATGCTCGAGAGCGCGAGCTGGATCATTGCCATGCGTGCAGGCGGCAGGATCAGTTCGTGGCCGCGCAGGTTCATGCTTCGGCGCGGAGAGAAAAAGCACAGTCCCATGTAC
>DAIMZU010000181.1:0-5886 GCA_036733845.1 Ramlibacter sp. | reverse complement strand
AGGCGGGCGGGGCGGCCGGCACGGGAGCTTGGGTCATGTAGGGTCTTGGAGGGCGGCCGGAAGTCATCATTGTAGAATCTTGGGGTTTTGCGTACCTGCGCCGCCCTGGCGCGCTTTCCGAACCCGATTCCACCATGAAGTTGCACGCTTCCCTGCTGTTGGCTGCCCTGCTGGCAGCGCCCGTGATGTCCATGGCCCAGCAGCCCGCCGCCACCGGGGCCGCCGCCAATGGGGCGCCTGCCGCAGCCGCAGCTCCAGCAGCGCCAGCGGGTCCCGCCCGGCCGGACCTCGTCGCCGGCGAGAAGCGCTACACCGCGGTGTGCGCCGCCTGCCACGGCGCGGACGGCAATTCCGGCGCGCCGGCCAACCCCAAGCTCGCCCGCCAGCACCCCGAATACCTGGTCAAGCAGCTCCAGGAATACAAGACCGGCAAGCGCGCAAGCCCGATCATGCAGCCCTTCGCCGCTCAGCTGAGCGACCAGGACATGCGCAACATCGCGTTCTGGCTCTCCACCCAGCAGGCCAAGCCCGGCTTCGCGCGCGACAAGGAACTCGTCGCCCTGGGCGAGCGCATCTGGCGCGGCGGCATCCCCGACCGCCAGATCGCCGCCTGCGCCGGCTGCCACAGCCCCAACGGTGCAGGCATCCCGGCCCAGTACCCGCGCCTGGCCGGCCAGCATTCGGAATACCATGCCGCGCAGCTCGTGGCCTTCCGCGACGGCGCCCGCAAGAACAGCATCCAGATGAACCAGATCGCGGCCAAGATGAACGAACGCGAGATCCGCGCCGTGGCCGACTACGCGGCCGGCCTGCGCTGAAATCACCGAAAAGCCGTGATCTCGGCGGGAACCCTCCCGCGGCGGCAAGCACCAAGACAGGCGGGATCGCACGGTTCCGCCTTTTTTTCTTTCCGACACGACGACTTTTCATGACCGCCAACACCCAGGGACTCCGCGTCCACACCGGCTCGCAGCTGCTGCGGTCGGCGGTCGAACTGTTGTCGTCCATGCGCTTTGCGATCGCCCTGCTGACGGTGATCTGCATCGCCTCGGTGATCGGCACGGTCCTCAAGCAGCATGAGCCGGCCGTCAACTACGTCAACCAGTTCGGACCGTTCTGGGCCGCGGTGTTCGGCGCGCTGCAGCTCAATGCCGTCTACAGCGCCTGGTGGTTCCTGCTGATCCTGGCCTTCCTGGTGACCAGCACCTCGCTGTGCATTGCCCGCAACACGCCCAAGATCCTGGTCGACCTGCGCTCGCACAAGGAAAACATCCGCGAGAAGGCGCTGCTGGCGTTCCGTCACCGGGCGCAGGCCGACCTGGCCGCCGCCCCCGAAGCCGCGGCGCAGCGCATCGGCGCGGAGCTCGCCGGGGCCGGCTGGAAGGTCAAGCTCCAGCGGCGGGAGGGGCCGTCGGGCACCGGCTGGATGGTCGCTGCACGCGCCGGCGCGGCCAACAAGCTGGGCTACATCGCCGCCCACAGCGCGATCGTGCTCGTCTGCCTCGGCGGCCTGCTCGACGGCGACCTCATCGTGCGTGCCCAGATGTGGTGGGGCGGCAAGGCCCCCTTCACCGGAGGGGGCATGATCGCCGACGTGCCGGAGCGCCACCGCCTGCCGTCCAACAACCCGACCTTCCGCGGCAACCTGCTGGTCGCCGAGGGCACGCAGTCGTCCACGGCCATCCTCGCCCAGAGCGACGGCATCCTGCTGCAGGAGCTGCCCTTTTCCATCGAGCTGCGCAAGTTCATCGTGGACTACTACTCCACGGGCATGCCCAAGCTCTTCGCCAGCGAGATCGTGATCCACGACCACGAAACCGGCGAGCAGAAATCCGCGCGGGTCGAGGTCAACCACCCGGCCCGCCACCGCGGCATCGAGATCTACCAGTCCAGCTTCGACGATGGCGGCTCCAGCGTGCGGCTGGAGGCGCTTCCGATCCACCCCGAAGGCAAGCGCTTCGAGGTGGAGGGCGTCATCGGCGGCAGCACGCAGCTCACGCGCGGCCAGGCCGACGACGCCGAGAAGATGACCCTCGAGTTCACGGCGCTGAGGATCATCAACGTCGAGAACCTCGCTGCGGCGGTCGCCTCCGGCGGCAATCCATCCAGTGGCGCAGACCCCCGCGCCGTCGACCTGCGCAACTCCATCGAGGCCCGCCTCGGTGCGGCCAACAAGACGGTCACGCAGCGCGAGCTTCGCAACGTGGGCCCGAGCGTCAACTACAAGCTGCGCGACGCTGCGGGCCAGGCGAGGGAGTTCCACAACTACATGCTGCCGCTGGAACTCGGGGACGGGGTGCCGGTGTACCTGCTCGGCGTGCGCGACACGCCGGCCGAGAACTTCCGCTACCTGCGACTGCCGGCCGACGATGCCGGCCAGATGGACGGCTTCCTGCGGCTGCGCGCCGCGCTGGCCGACCCGACCATGCGCGAGGAGGCCGTTCGGCGCTATGCCGCCCAGTCGACCGACCCGTCCCGCCCGGAACTCGCCGAGCAGCTGACCGCCTCGGCCCTGCGGGCGCTGGAGCTGTTCGCCGGCGCCCCCGCGGAGGGCGCGGGGAACGGCCGCCCGGAAGGTGGGCTGCAGGCCATCTCGGCCTTCCTGGAGTCCAACGTGCCCGAGCCGGAGCGTCCGCGGGCCGGTGAGGTCGTCGTCCGCATCCTGAACGGATCGCTTTTCGAGCTCGCCCAGCTCACGCGCGAGCAGGCGGGCAAGCCGCCGCTGGAGCCCAGCGACGCGACGCAGGCCTTCATGAACCAGGCGGTCCTGGCGCTGAGCGACGTGCACCTGTACCCGGCACCCATGACCTTCCAGCTGCGGGATTTCAAGCAGGTGCAGGCCAGCGTGTTCCAGGTCGCACGTGCCCCCGGTCGCAACATTGTTTACCTGGGGTGTGCATTGCTCATCATCGGAATCTTTGCGATGCTCTACATCCGGGAACGGCGCCTCTGGGTCTGGCTGGTGCCCGAGGGCGATGGCAGCCGGGCCAGCATGGCCCTGTCGAGCAACCGCCAGACCATGGACACCGACCGCGAGTTCGATCGCCTGAGAACCCACCTGCTCTCCCGCCCAACATGAACACGGCCACCACCACCCTGACCCTCAACGAAGGTTTCCTCTCCCGCCGCAACTGGCTGGACTGGCTGTTTGCTGCCCTCGTGGTGGCTGGCGGGGCGTTCGCGCTGCAACGCTATGGGGATTTCATGGACGTCTACGAGAAGGCCATCCTGGTCGGCTCGGTGCCCTCCATCATCTGGCTGGCGTGGTTCTGGCGTCCGCTGCGGGCACTGACCCTGGGCGTCGCGGCCTTCTCGCTGCTGGCGATCGCGGCCTACCAGGGCGATCTGGCGCGGGCGGACCAGGTCTTCTGGCTCAAGTACTTCCTGTCCAGCCAGTCCGCCATCCTGTGGATGTCCATGCTCTTCTTCATGAGCACCGCGTTCTACTGGATGGGCATGTTCGCGCGCGGCCAGGCCGACACGATGGAGCGGCTGGGGTCGGGGCTGGCATGGGCGGCGATCACCATGGCGCTGATCGGCAGCATGGTGCGCTGGTACGAGTCCTACCTGATCGGACCCGACATCGGCCACATTCCGGTGAGCAACCTGTACGAGGTCTTCGTCCTGTTCTGCTGGATGACCGCCGCGTTCTACCTGTACTTCGAGGAGCAGTACGGCACGCGGACGATGGGCGCGTTCGTCATGCTGGTCGTCAGCGCCGCGGTCGGATTCCTGCTCTGGTACACCGTGGTGCGCGAGGCGCACGAAATCCAGCCGCTGGTGCCTGCCCTGCAAAGCTGGTGGATGAAGCTGCATGTCCCCGCGAACTTCGTCGGTTACGGCACCTTCGCGATCGCGGCCATGGTTGCCTTTGCCTACCTCATCAAGCAGCACGCGGCCGAAACCCGCTGGTGGAAGCTCGCCCCGCTGTGGGCCCTGGGCGTGGTGCTCTGCTTCGAACCACTGGTGTTCCGCCCCAGCACCGGCGGCGGCATCAGCAACTACTGGGCGCTGTATTTCGGGATGTCGGCCCTGGCCGTCGCGGGCATCATCGCGCTGCGGGGCCGTATCTCGCAGCGCCTGCCCTCGTTCGAAGTGCTCGACGACGTGATGTACAAGTCGATCGCGGTGGGCTTCGCCTTCTTCACCATCGCCACCGTGCTCGGCGCCCTGTGGGCGGCGGAAGCCTGGGGCGGCTACTGGAGCTGGGACCCCAAGGAAACCTGGGCGCTGATCGTCTGGCTCAACTACGCCGCGTGGCTGCACATGCGCCTCATGAAGGGGCTGCGGGGTGCCGTGTCCGCCTGGTGGGCACTGGTCGGTCTGGCCGTCACCACCTTCGCCTTCCTGGGCGTCAACATGTTCCTGTCCGGCCTGCACAGCTACGGCAACCTCTGACGCTGCGCTCCGGCTTCCACGAAAGGCCGTCATGCTGATCAAATCCCGAAGCAAGGGGTTCGAGCACCCGCTCTCCAGCGAGATCACGCCCCGGGCGGTCTACGAAACCCGGCGCGAGATGCTGCGGCAGATCGCGGCGGGTGCCGCCGGCGTGGGCCTGGCGGCCTGGGCCGGCCGCGAGGCGATGGCGCAGGTCCAGCGGCCGGGCAAGCTGCCGCCGCTGGCGGCCCAGCGATCCGAGGTCGCCGGCGCGGTCACCATGGAAAAGCTCACCGACTACAAGGACGCGAGCACCTACAACAACTTCTACGAGTTCGGCACGGACAAGTCCGACCCGGCGCGCTACGCCCAGTCGCTCAAGCCGCGGCCCTGGACGGTGGAGGTCGACGGACTGGTCAACCGTCCGGGCAAGTACAACCTGGAGGACCTGCTGTCGCTGGCTCCACAGGAAGAGCGGATCTACCGGCTTCGCTGCGTCGAAGGCTGGTCCATGGTGATTCCCTGGGTCGGGTACTCGGTGTCGCACCTCATCGACCGGGTTCAGCCGCAGGGCAGTGCCAAGTTCGTCGAATTCCACACCCTGGCCGATCCCAAGGTGATGCCGGGTGTCTCCTCGCGCGTGCTCGAGTGGCCCTACCTGGAGGCGCTGCGCATGGACGAGGCGCGCCATCCGCTGGCGCTGCTGGCCTTCGGCATGTACGGCGAAATCCTGCCCAACCAGAACGGCGCCCCCTTGCGCCTGATGGTGCCCTGGAAGTACGGATTCAAGAGCGGCAAGTCGCTGGTGCGCATCCGCTTCACCGAGAACCAGCCGCGCACCTCGTGGGTCAAGTCCGCGCCCCAGGAGTACGGTTTCTACGCCAACGTCAACCCCAGCGTGGACCACCCGCGCTGGTCGCAGGCGACCGAGCGCCGCATCGGCGAGGACGGCCTCTTTGCCAAGAAGCGCAAGTCGCTGATGTTCAACGGCTACGAGGCGCAGGTCGGCCAGCTTTACGCCGGCATGGACCTGCGCAAGTTCTACTGACCGGAACCAGCCGCACCCCAGCGGGCGGCGCCCGCACCGCGCCCCGCCCGGCGATCCCGGGTGGCTGGCTGCTGCGGCCGTGGGTCAAGCCGGCGCTCTTCGTGGTGTCCCTCGGCCCCTTCGCGTGGCTGCTGTGGGGCGCCATCACCGACAGCCTGGGGGCCAACCCGGCCGAAGCCCTGATCCGTTCCACTGGCGACTGGACCCTGCGTTTCCTGTGCATCACGCTCGCGGTCACGCCGGTGCGTGTCCTGCTCGGCTGGCCGGGGCTCGCCCGGCTGCGGCGGATGATCGGGCTGTTCGTTTACTTCTACGCCTGCTGGCACCTGCTGGCCTATGCCTGGCTCGACATGGGTTTCGATGCGGGCGAGATCGCGCGCGACATCGCCAAGCGGCCATTCATCCTCGTGGGATTCACCGCCTTCCTGCTGCTCACAACGCTGGCGGCGACCTCCTTCAAC
>DAIMZU010000180.1:0-5898 GCA_036733845.1 Ramlibacter sp. | reverse complement strand
AAGTTCGAGATCGTCCGCAAGGCCGGCATCTTCATGGTGGAGATGCTGGTCAAGGGCATCGAGCAGCTTCGCTACCGCTGGGAGGTCTTCGCCGCCATCTTCACCTCGGACACGATTGCCGAGGCAACGAAGCGTCACGAGGCTCGGCTCGCGGAGATGAATCAGATCTTCGCGCAGATGTATGCCGACGCCTCTCGCGGGGCGGAAGCGGCCAAGGGCGCGATGAACACCGCCGCGACCACCGCCGAGGAGATCGCCAAGCGGCTGGAGGCCATTCGCCAGGGTACGCAGGAAGCGGTCGTCCGGGGCATTGAGGCGGTGCACACCGCGCTGGAGCGACTGAAGACTCGGCTCGGCGAGGTCGAGCAGGCCGTCGGCAAGGCCAACCAGACAGTCAACGACGCTACTGCCAAAATGGCCGAGGCGTACAAGGGGCTGACCTCCATCGTCGAGGCCAATCTGGTGCGGCAGATCGAGGCGGTGAGGGCGCGCTACCAGCAAGAGCAGTCGGCGCTGGAGACCACCAAGCAGTCCGAAGCGGCGCTTATCACCAAGGCGACGCAGCTGCTCACCGATGCATTAACCCAGCAGACGACGCTGCGCCGGCAGGCGACCACCGACACCCTCAAGCTGATCGACGAAGAGTCGCGCGCTCGCATCGAGGCCGCACGCCGGCAGGGGCAGACCGAGGAAGAGCGCCGCGCCAACGTCCAGCGCGTCGAGAACGAGATCCTGGCGACCAAGCGCCAGACGATGACACAGGCGCTGGCCGAGTACCGGCAGCACATCGACGCCCTCAACGCCGAGGCCAACCGGCACCTCGCCGAGATCAAGCGAATCGAGGAGGAGAAGCGCCAGCTCTCGATGACAACGGAGGAGCGCATCCGCGACATCCGCCGTCAGGGCATGACCGAGTTCGAGGCGACCGAGGACCGCAAGCGCCAGGTCGCCGAGTACCAGGAGAAGGCACGCACGGCGCTGGCCAACGGCGAGTTCGAGCAGGCCCGACAACTCGCGCAGAAGGCGATGGACCTCGCCTCGCAGGTGGCCAGCGCCCAGACCAGCGAGGCCAAGCGTGGCGAGGATGCGCGCAAGCAGTCCGAGCAGGCGGTGACGCAGGTCACCCAGCTCGAGGCGCAGTCCCGCGAGGCCTACCGCAAGCAGGAGTATGCGCAGGCCGAGGCCCTGATGCGACAGGCCGACCAACTGCGCGCCGAACTGGCGCAGCGCACCAAACAGGCTGACGCGCAGATCGCCCAGGGCAAGGACGGCGTCAACCAGGCCATCCAGCGCATTCGTGAGTCCGAGGAGATCCTCAACCAGACCCTGGACGCCGAAGCCAAGGCGCATCAGCGCGCGGCGCAGTCGGCGCTGTCGGCGCGCGATGAGATCCAGCGCACGCTCACCGAGACGTCCAACCAGATCGACCAGATCACTGCGAAGCTCGCCGAAGGGCTCAAGGTCACGCTGGATGCGGACACCTCGCGCTTCGACAAGGCCATTGCTGATCTGGACAAGGCGCTGGCCGAAAAGGAATACCTGCTCCAGATCCAGGCTGATCTGCAGGAAGCGGAGAAGAAGCTCAAGGAATACGAGCAGCTGCTCAAGGAAGGCAAGACGCTGCCGGTCGATGCCGACGTCTCGAAGGCGAAGGAAGCGCTCGACAAGCTCAAGGTCTACGCCGACCAGAACTCGCAGTTCGAACTGAAAATGGCGACCGAGAAGGCGCAGGCGGCCATCGGCAATGTCGAGCGGCAGATCCTGGCGCTGGACCGCATCCAGACCGAGTCCCGGCATCAGGTCAGCACCAACGCCGATGCGGCCCGCGCTGAGATCCTGAGTCTCAACGGCATGAACACCTCGAGCACGCACACGATCTACGTGCGCAAGGTGGAGACGAATGCCACCGGTGGCCTGGTCGGGCGCGGCGTGCGCAAGTTTGCACGCGGCGGCTTGGCCGCCGCTGTAACGCCCAGTGGGGCGGTGTCGCCGGCGTTCCCGAGGATGAGCGGCGGCTCCGTCCCGGGCTCGGGCCACCACGACACCGTGCCGCGCACGCTGGAAGCCGGCGCCTTCGTGATCCGCAAGGCGGCGGTGCGGAAGTACGGCAGCGGCACGCTGGCGCGCCTGGCGGACATGGCCCGCGCGTCGGCGCGCGCGGTGGGGGTGGCGCGTTTTGCCGTCGGCGGCCCGGTGCGGGTGTTCGGCAGCGGCCGCCCGTCGACCCCTGGCGACCCGCCCGGCCCGCCGAAGAAGAACCGGGAGGCCGCCGAGGCGCTCAAGATGATCGAGCTCGGCCTGCAGGGTATGGACCAGTACACCGGCTGGCTGCAGTGGAACCACGGCGCCTCGGTCAGCCTGGACATGCGTCGCAAGACGATGGCGTACTGGGGCGAGATGGCGCAGACCGACCGCCGCGCCATCGAGGGCTTCATCGACCGCAAGACGCTGACCGGCAACGAGCGCCAGACGCTGGAGCGCATCAAACAGAACTGGCGGCAGGCGATGGCGCAGCCGCTGCTCTGGGGCAAGGATCTGGAGCGCGACCTGATTGACTACATGGAGCGGTACCAGGGCGAGTTCTACTGGCGTGGCGGCCTGGCTCGCTCCGACAGCGTGCCGGCCATGCTCACGCCGGGCGAGTACGTGGTGAACAAGGAGGCGGTGGCGCGCTACGGCGCGGGCTTCTTCGAGGCCATCAACCGCCTGGCCATGCCCGCCCGGGCGCTCGCGCAACGGGTGCAGGGTTTTGCCACGGGCGGCCTGGTGCGGCCCGCTGGCGCAGTACCGGTCCGCCCGGTGCTTCCCGCCGATGGCACGCCGTCCCGCACCGTGCGGGTCGAACTGGCCGTCGGCGAGCGCAAGGTCAGCGCCACCGTCGATGCGCGCGACGAGGCGCGCCTGCTGCAACTGCTGGAAGTCGCCCGGGCGCGGGCGGTCTGAGATCTGCCCCCATGCAACTGAAGAACCTCGCGACCGGGGTGGCTCTGCCATTGCCCGACGACTTGTTGTGGACCGACGAGCACGCCTGGACGCCGGCCGTGGCGTCCACGTCCTACCTCGCGACCGGCGCGCTGCTGGTGCAGTCCGCCGTGCGCCAGGCCGGCCGGCCGATCACGCTGGCGGGCGAGCCCGACATGGCCTGGGTGACCCGGGCCACGGTGGCCACGCTCCACGGCTGGGCCGCCGCGCCGCTGGGCGCGAGCAGCGGCCGATTCGAACTGACGCTGGCCGATGGCCGCGTGTTCACCGTGGCCTTCCGCCACGCCGAGACGGCGGTCGAGGCCGAACCCGTGCTGGGCATCCGGGCCCGGTCGGATGACGACTTCTACCGCCTGACCCTGCGATTCCTGGAGATATAGCCATGCCCCCACGCTCACTTCGTTCGCTGCCCCCAGAGGGGGCTTCAGCCTCCTTGAGGCGGCTTTGCGGAGGCTGAGATGCCCATCCAATCCGGCGACGTCAAGCTGCTCAAGTCCGCCGTGATGGCGGACGTGCCCGAAGGCGGCGGCGCGCCCACCGGGATCACCATCGCCGATGGCGTCTCCAACGCCATCTTCCCCGACATCTCGGAACTCGACCGCGCCGGTGGCCGGGTGAATCTGCGCAAGACCTTCGTGCAGGTCGCCACCGACGACACCGCCAGCTACTTCGGCGCCAACGTCATCGTCGCTGAGCCGCCGCAGGACCCGCGCGTGAGCGTGACGCTGTTCAGCACCGCGCGCACCTTCGACACCCGCGAGCAGGCGCAGACGCGCATCGAGGCCTACCTCAACAAGGGGCCGGAGTGGGCGGGCTATCTGTTCGAGAACCACATCGCCGGCCAGCGCGTGATCCAGCTCTTCCAGCGCGTTAGCGCCGCCGTGCCCAACGTCGGCCAGACCCTGGTGCTGATCGAAAACGAGGGCCTGCCCACGCAGAAGGAGCAGTACGTGCGCGCCACCGCCGTCTCGGTGGTCGAGCACAGCTTCACCTACAACACCGACCAGGACTACCAGGCGGCTGTGGTCACCGTGGCCATCAGCGACGCGCTGCGCTTTGATTTCACCGGCTCGCCGGCCAGCCGCAGCTTCACGCGCGCGGCGGGCGCCACCAAGGTGCGCGACACCGTGGTGGCCGACGCCGGCACCTACGTCGGCGTGGTGCCTCTCACGCAGGCAGCCCATGTGGGCGACTTCACCATCCGCGGCGCGTCGATCTACACGCAGCTCGTGCCCAGCGCCCAGACCGAGACGCCGATCTCCTTCGTCCCGCCGTACGCGGCCGCGGGCCTGCCGGTGCCGGGCGCGGGCCCCGTGACCTACACCGCCAGCCACGCCTGGACGAGCAGCGTGAACTTCAACCTGCCGGGCGGCTGTCTGCCGGGGTCGCTCACCATCGTCACCGGGGGCGTGACGATCTTCGACGACGCCGGCCTGCTCAAGACCGCCAGCGGCACCATCGGCAGCATCGACTACGCCAACGGCATCCTGACGCTCAACGCCGGCTCGATGTCGGGCAGCAAGACGGTCAGCTACACGCCCGCGGCGCAGATCCTGCGCGCCCCGCAAAGCTCCGAGATCCCGATCACCCCGGAGTCGCGCAGCCAGTCCTACGTCGGTACCGTGCTGCCGGTGCCGCAGCCGGGGACGCTGGCCATCAGCTTCATGGCGCAGGGGCGCTGGTACGTGCTGTCCGACGGTGGCAACGGCTCGCTCAAGGGCCTCGACACCAGCTACGGCGCGGGCACCGTCAACCGCAACACCGGCGCCTTCGTGGTCACCCTGGGCGCGTTGCCCGACGTCGGTTCATCGCTCATCCTGACCTGGAACGTCCCGACGCAGGAGACGCAGCAGCCGTCGACGACCCTCAAGGCATCCCAGACCCTAGTGCTGAATCCACCGGCCGACAAGGCGGTGCAGCCGGGAACGCTGTCGGTGTCCTGGCAAGAGCACGGAGGAAGCGACGGCACCAAGACGGCAACGGCCAACGCGGCTGGATATCTCTCGGGTGCGGCAACGGGCCGGGTGAACATCGCGGGCAGCCGCGTCGAGTTCGCGCCCAACGTTCTGCCCGCGGTGGGGACGCTGCTCACCGTGAGCTACGTGGCGGGTCCGAAGCAGGAGGACAGCTTCGCGCACCCCTCGCGCAACGGCGCGGGCCAGGTACCGGTGACCGCCACGCTCGGCGCCATCGAGCCCGGCTCCCTCGAAGTCGAGTGGAACACCTTGACCGACGAGGCGGTGCTCGGGGCCTACACCATCCAGCAGCTGATGGAGATGGGCGTGGCGGTGTCGATCTGGCGTGATCCCATCCAGATCGCACGGGACAACGGTGCTGGCGCGGTCGTGCTCAACGGGGTCAGCATCGGCACGGTGAACTACGCCACCGGGCAGGTGGCGTTCAACCCCGATGTGACGGTGCGCATCCCCCGCCCCAACTACACGGCCGCGGCCATCAACGGCACGGGGCGCTGGCGGCTGAATTACAGCGGGCTGTCCTACGTCGATGCGCCTTCGCTCTACCCCAACGACGAGTCGGGCTTCGTCAAGCTGCGCTACAACAGCCCGGGCTCGGCCAGCACCCTGACCGAGAGCTTTGCGTTCGCGCCCGCGTTCAAGCTGGTGCCTGGCGTCAATGCGCAGGTGGTCAGCGGCAGCGTGCTGCTCACCGTGCCCGGTGCGCAGCCCTGGGGCGACAACGGCCAGGGCACCCTGCGCGAGTTCACGCCCAGTGGCTGGGTGACGCGCGGCGCGATCAACTACCTCTCGGGCGAGGTCACGCTCACCTCGTGGACGGCCGGCAGCGCCAACGCGATCACCCGCGCCGCCTGCGTGACCACGGTCGGCGAGAACATCTCCAGCGAGTACGTGTTCCGCACCGGCGCGGCGCCGCTGCGCCCGGGGTCGCTGTCGGTGC
>DAIMZU010000179.1:0-5903 GCA_036733845.1 Ramlibacter sp. | reverse complement strand
GATTCGGTGATGAACACGTCGCATCGCACGGGCTCGAACGGGGCGCAGGTCGGGTCGGCGGCGACCTTGTAGTCGCCGCTGGCGACCCACACGCTGCCGCCGGATTCCAGGCGCACCTGGGCCGAGCCGAGCACATGCCCCGCCGGATGCAGAGAGACCGTGACGCCGTGGTGCACGATGCGCTGGCCGTAGGGGAGCAGCATGAGGTCGATCGGACCCAGGCGCTGGCGCAGCACGCCTTCCCCTGGCGCCGCGGCCAGGTAATGACCGTGGCCGACCCGGGCATGGTCGGCGTGCGCGTGCGTGATGATCGCCCGTGGCACCGGACGCCAGGGATCGATGTGGAAGTCGCCCGCGGGGCAATACAGGCCCTCGGGTCGCTGCACGATCAGGTCGCCACCGGCCATGGCTAGAGGTACTTCTTGCCCTGCACGGCAATCGCCGCGCGCATCACCACCATGGCCAGCCGCTCCAGGGCCCGCTCCCGCCAGGGCCTGCTTTCGTACTGCTGCGGATCCATCTCGCGGCCGTGGTCGGCGATCGCGCGAAGGAGGCGGCTGCGCAGCCTGCCGGCGAAGGCCTCGTCGTCGACCAGGATGTTGGCCTCGCGCGCGACCAGCAGGCTGAGCGGGTCGAGATTGGTCGACCCCACGGTCGCGGTCCGGCCGTCGAACACCGCCACCTTCGCGTGAAGGAAGCTGGGCGAGTACTCGTGGATGGTGACGCCCGCCTTCAGCAGCGCGCCGTAGACCGGGCGCGAGGCGTAGTACTGCATGAAGTACTCGTAGCGGCCCTGCAGCAGCAGCCGCACCGCGACCCCGCGCCGCGCCGCGCGGACGAGCGCACGCCGCAGCCGGCCCCCCGGCACGAAGTACGCGTTGGCGATGATGATCTCCCGCTGGGCCCGGCCGATGGCCCGCAGGTATGCCGTCTCGATCTGCCGCCGGTGCCGCACGTTGTCTCGCAGCAGCAGCGCCGCCCGCGCATGCCCGCCGGCCCGCTCCGGAGCGGCGGGCAGGGGCGGATCGGAATGGGGATGCAGCAGCACGTCGGCCAGTGCGTGCGCGTCGAGCCGGCGCACCGCGCGGATGCGCTGCCACAGCTGCACCATGGCGTGGCGCATGTCACGCACCATCGGCCCGGTGACCCGCACCGCGAAGTCGAGGCGGGGCGACTCCAGGGCGCCGTGATTCGGGTCGTGCCAGTCGTCCAGCAGGTTGATGCCGCCGCAGAAGCCGGTGCGCCCGTCCACCACGCACAGCTTGCGGTGCAGCCGCCGCCAGCTGCCGGGCCACAGCACACCCAGGCTGCCCACGGGTGCATAGACGAGCCAGCCCACGCCGGCCTCGCGCAGACGCTGAAGCCACGCCGCCGGTGGCGCTGGCGTGCCGAAACCGTCGACCACCACCCGCACCACGACGCCTCGGGAGGCGGCGTGCAGCAGCGCCTCGGCCACGGCGGCGCTGCTGCCGCTGAAGTCGAAGATGTAGGTCTCCAGCCAGACCTCCGAGCGGGCCGCATCGATGGCTTCGACCAGTGCAGGAAAGAGCTCGTCGCTGCCCTCCAGGAGCTGGAGGTCATGGCCGGGTCGCATGGGGGGCAGGCGCAGCGGCATTCGGTCAGAACGCGAATTCGGCAATGAGCGGCAGGTGGTCGGACATCTGGCCCCAGATGCGGCCGCGGGGCGCCAGCACGCCGACGGGCTGCATGTAGCGCGCGTACACGTAGTCGAGCTGCGCCAGCGGCAGGCGCGAGGGATAGGTCGGCACCCGCAGCCACTCGCAGTCGAACAGCTCCAGCGCCTTCATCGGCTCGCGCAGGCGGCCGGTCCAGTCGTTGAAGTCGCCGGCCACGACCAGCGGCGCATCCGATGGCACCTCGCGCGAGATGAAGCGCCCGAGCTGCTGCACCTGCCGCGTGCGGCTGCCGGCGATCAGGCCCAGGTGGACCACGATGACGTGCACCGTGCGGCTGTCCACCTGCACGCACGCATGGAGCAGGCCACGTTGCTCGAAGCGGTGGTCGGACATGTCCTCGTGGCCATGCGACACCACCTGCCACCGGGACAGCAGCGCGTTGCCGTGTTCGCCATGGCGGGTGTGGGCATTCGTCTGGTAGACGGCCTGGTAGCCTTCGGGGCACAGGAACTCCGCCTGCGGGAGTTCCGGCCAGCGCTTGAAGTACAGCTCCTGGCGACGGTGCAGCTTGCGGACTTCCTGCAGGCAGACGATGTCCGCGTCGAGCTGCTCGACGGCATGGCCGAGGTTGTGGATTTCCAGACGGCGGCCCGGGCCGATGCCCTGGACACCCTTGTGGATGTTGTACGTCGCAACGCGCAGGACCTCGCTCATCGAGCGAATTCTGGCAGCATCAGGATGGCCTCGGCATTGGACGGCGAGAAGCAGGCGTCCGCGGCCTCGCGCCACGGCAGCCACTGCCAGGCGGTGTGCTCGCGGGGGTCGAGCCGCACGGGGGTGCCGTCGGGCACGCACAGGCTGAACAGATGCTCGGTGTTGTGCACCACGCCGGGGGCGTAGCGGTGGCGCCAGGCCGGATAGATCTCGTAGACATTGGACAGGCTCCAGTCGCGCAAAGCGGCGGCCAGGGGCGTCGCGGGGCGGCAGTCGATGCCGGTCTCCTCGAACACCTCGCGCGCGGCGGTCACGCGCAGGTCCTCCTGGGGGGTGTCCTTGCTGCCGGTCACCGACTGCCAGAAGCCGCTGGCATCCGCACGGTTGATGAGCAGGACATCGAGGGCCGGCGTGTGGATCACCACCAGCACCGACTCGGGCACCTTGTGCCGTCGTGCAGCCTCAGCCATCGGCAGGCACCAGCGCCGCCCCGGGAAAGCGCGCGAAGGCCTCGGCCAGCGCGATGCGGCCCTGGCGCACGGTGAGCACCTGCCCGTCGAGCAGGTTCAACAGCCGCGTGCCTTCGGACAGCCCGGTGTCCACCCAGGTGCCGGTCCAGGCGGCCGCTCCCAGCGGCGGCTCGCCGGCCGAGACGGGAAGACGTGACCACAGACGGCCCGCGACGGCGACCAGCAGGCGTCCCTGCCACTGCCGCGCAAACGCGACCAGGTTTTCCTGCTGTCCGCCGCCGGCAGGCAGCGGGTGGTAGCCGCCCAGGCGGAACAGGTCCGGCTCGCGGCGGCGCCAGGCCAGCATCTGCCGGGCGACCCAGAGCTTGGCACGGCCGTCGGCGGGGGCGGCGCCCAGCACCTCGCCAGCGTGCGCGCCGAGCGCGTCCAGTCCGTCGAGCATGCGCGAAAGTCCGTCGAAGTCCACGGGCTGCCGGTTGTCGGGGTCGACCAGCGTCAGGGCCGTGGCCTCGTGGCCCTGGTAGGTGTCCGGCACGCCCGGGCTGGCGTGCTTGAGCAGCGTGGTCGACAGGCTGTTGAGGGCGCCCCACCACCCCAGCCGCTGCGCCAGGTCCGACGCCTCGGCCAGGAAGCCGGCGGACTGCGCCGGATCGAGCAGGCCACGGACGAAGCCGCCCAGCGCCGATTCGTAGGCTTCGTCCGGCTGCGTCCAGCGGGTGCGCAACTTGGACTCGCGTGCGGCCTTGCGCATGTAGTCCACCAGCCGGTCGGCATAGGCGGCGTCGGCGCCCTGCGCATCCGGCCAGGTGCCGAGCAGCGTCTGGTAGAGCAGGTACTCGTGCAGCGTCGAAGGCGCATCCGCCGGCGCGCCCTGGGCTGCGAGCCGCTCGCGCAGGGCCTGGTTCATCACCCGCCAGCGCCGCGATGCGAGGCGCCAGGCCCCCGGCATTTCCGAGAGCACGTCGATGCGGTTGCGCACATCCTCCGAACGCTTGTGGTCGTGGGTGGAGGTGGCCAGCAAGGTATGCGGCCAATGGCGGCAGCGATCGGCGCTGGCCGCATGGAACTGCTCGACGGTCATGCCGAACTGCGCGGGTTCGCCGCCGACTTCGTTGAGCGATGCGAGCGGGAACCACCGGTAGAACGCCGTGTCCTCCACGCCCTTGGCCGCCACCGGGGAGCTGAACTGCTGGTAGCGGGCCGCGAAGCGGCGCACCTGCGCCGCCAGCCCCTCCGGGGCCTCCGGCAGGACTTCGCCCAGCAGTGTGCGGCGCAGGAAATCGAACACCGACAGGTCATCGTCCTCGCTGTGGCGAAGCGCATCGCGCACCGCCCACTCCACGTAGCGACGGTCCTGCGGCGAAGCCCGCTCGAGCAGGTAGGTGCGGTAGACCGGCAGGCAGGCGGTCACCTCGGTCAGTGCGCGGCGCAGCCCGTTGAGCGTGTAGTCGCGCGTGCGGCGGTCGGCGCGCGCGATGCGCAGCAACTCGGTGGCGAGCACGTTGAGCTCGGAGGCGAGCGCGTTGCGCATGATGGCCACGCGCGAGCGGCGCGCCACCTCCTCGAAGGGGCGGTGCTCGCCGGTGAAGCGGCCGAAGGTGTGCCGCATGCTGCGCTCGGCCGCGGTGTCCACCATCACGGCGTTGACCACGTTGGCGAATCGGTAGCCGGTGGTGCCGTGCACGTGCCATGCGTGGGGGACGTCCTCGTGCCCGGCGGCGATCTTTTCGGCCACCACGTAGAGCGGCCGCGACGGCCGCCCCTCGTGGTCCTGCGGCGGCAGGGCCATGCCGAGGCGGCGGGCATAGCCCTCCTGCAGCTTGCGGAAGTAGCCCGCCGGGTCGTACAGCCCGTCGGGATGGTCGATGCGCAGGCCGTCCACGTCGCCCCGCGCCGCCAGGTCGAGCGCGAATCCGTGCGTGGCCTCGAACACCGCGTCGTTCTCGATCCGGATCGCGGCGAGGCCGCCCACATCGAAGAACCGGCGGTAGTTCACCTCGTCGCCGGCCACCCGCCAGTAGGCGGGCCGCCAGGCCTGCGTGGTGATCAGCGCGTCCAGGGAATCCCGCGGCCCCGCGGCGTTGAAGCGGGCGACGGCCCCCGCGATCGCCTCGGCCACCGCCGGCTCGCGAGCCACCAGGCGGGCCAGCCGGGCCTTGAGCAGTTCCTTGTCGCGGTCGCGCTCGGCACGTTGCTTCGGGTCGGGCGCATCGCGTCCCGGCAGGTGGCCCAGGGCCGTGGCCAGGCTCCCCAGCCGGTCGGCCAGGTCCGGGTCGGCGAGCCGCGACCGGGCCGGATCCAGCAGCCGCGGGTAGGTCTCCGGCGCGAGCGGCAGGCGGTGTTCGTAGTAGTGCACCGCGAACGATCCCCGCGCCTCGTCGAAGCGCAGGACGAGCTCGCCGCGTGCCAGCACCTCGCCATAGGGTCCGCCGAGCAGGGGCACGAGCACCTTGCCCGCGAGGTCCGGGTTCAGCGGCTGCCAGTCGATGTCGAAATGCTGGGCGAACACCGAAGCGGGGCCGTTTTCCAGCACGTCGAGCCACCAGGCGTTGTCGTCGCCCCAGACACCCATGTGGTTGGGGACCATGTCGAGCAGCAGGCCCATGCCCCGCTCGCGCAGGCCGGCCACGAAGCGCCGCAAGCCCTCTTCGCCGCCGAGCTCCGGATTGACCTGGTCGTGCGCCACCACGTCGTAGCCGTGCGTGCTGCCGGCGCGGGCTCGCTGCACCGGCGAGCAGTAGACATGGCTCACGCCCAGCCGGTCGAGGTAGGGCAGGATGCGCAGCGCATCGTCGAAACCGAAATCGCGATGCAGCTGCAGGCGGTAGGTCGCCCGGGGGATGCGTGCCTGCACCGGCTCGCCGGGCGAGCCCTGCGCGGGCCGCTCCGCCCGCAGCACGTCCGAGATGGCCTGCCAGCGCGTGTCGTCCTCCATCGCGTGGAGATCCAGCGCCAGCTTGCGCCGCCAGTTGGGATGCTGGTCGGTGGTGCCGGGCAGGTTCGCCTGCTCGGGCATGCCGAGCACATCCTCGAGCTGGACCATCATCACCGCCGAGGGGGTGCGCGCGAGCCAGGCCTGGAC
>DAIMZU010000178.1:0-5910 GCA_036733845.1 Ramlibacter sp. | reverse complement strand
CGGCAGGGCCGCGCGGTCGGCGAGGACCAGCCGGTCGAGGGAACGGGGGGCCGCCCCGGCCAGGCCGAGCGGGCCCTGGGCAAGCAAGGTTCGGGCAAGGCGGGCACCCAGGAAGCCGCCGCCGCCGGTGATGAGGATCTGCATGGCGGCAAGCATACGCGAGCCGCGCCGGTGGAGCCGGCGCTCAGCCCCGCTCGAAGCGGAACACCGCCGTCGAGGCGAGCGCGTTGGGCAGCAGGCGGACCTCGCGGCCGTCCTGCAGCCCGAAGGCATCGAGGATGGACAGCCGGTTGCGCGTGGCCAGCACCTCGAAGTCCTTGAAAGTGCCGACGCGGATGTTGGGGGTGTCGTACCACTGGTAGGGCAGCCGCTTGGTGACCGGCATGCGTCCCCGCAGCACGGCCAGGCGGTTCGGCCAGTGCGCGAAATTGGGGAAGGCCACGATGCCGACGCGGCCCACGCGTGCCGTCTCGACCAGCATGGTCTCGGTGTTGCGCAGGTGCTGGAGCGTGTCGATCTGAAGGACCACGTCGAAGCTGTCGTCGTCGAACATGGCCAGCCCCTCGTCGAGGTTCAGCTGGATGACGTCGACCCCGCGCCGGACGCAGGCCAGCACGTTGGCGTCCGCGATCTCCACCCCGTACCCCGTGCAGCCCCGCTCCCGCTGCAACAGCTCGAGCAGGGCACCGTCGCCGCAGCCGAGGTCGAGCACGCGCGCGCCCTGGGGCACCATGCGGGCGATCTGGCGCATGAGGCTGCGGTCGCTCATGGTGCGGTCTCTTCGGCGGGTGCCGCGACGGCCGGCACGGACGGGTCCGGCTGCAGGTCCTGGGCGATCCGCTCGAACCAGGCGCGCACGAGCGCGTGGTAGCGGGGGTCGTCGAGCAGGAAGGCGTCGTGCCCGTGCGGCGCATCGATCTCGGCATAGCTCACGCGCCGACCGTTGTCGAGCAGGGCCTTGACGATCTCGCGGCTGCGCGCCGACGAGAAACGCCAGTCGGTGGTGAAGCTCACGATCAGGAAACGCGCCTGCGTGACCGCCAGCGCCCGCGCGAGCTGGCCGTCGTGGGTGCGTGCCGGGTCGAAGTAGTCGAGGGCGCGGGTGATCAGCAGGTAGGTGTTGGCGTCGAAATATTCGCTGAACTTGTCACCCTGGTAGCGCAGGTAGCTCTCGATCTGGAACTCGATGTCCTGCGTCGTGTAGCGATAGCCGCGCGCGGCCGGATCGGTCACCGCGCTGCGCAGCTCCCGGCCGAACTTCTCGTTCATGACGTCGTCGGACAGGTAGGTGATGTGCCCGATCATGCGTGCGATGCGCAGGCCTCGCTTGGGCACGACGCCCTGCGCATAGAAGTGGCCGCCATGGAAGTCGGGGTCGGTGACGATGGCGCGGCGCGCGACTTCGTTGAACGCGATGTTCTCGGCGTTCAGGTTGGGCGCGCTGGCGATGACTGCCGCGTGGCGCACCCGGTCGGGGTACTGCAGGGTCCAGGACAGCGCCTGCATTCCGCCGAGGCTGCCCCCCATGACTGCCGCAAGCGTGCGGATGCCCAGGGCATCGAGCAGGCGCGCCTGGGCGTCCACCCAGTCCTCCACCGTCACGACCGGGAAGTCCGCTCCGTAGGGCCGCCCGGTGTCCGGGTTGGCGTGCATGGGGCCCGTGGAGCCGAAGCACGAGCCCAGGTTGTTGACCCCGATGACGAAGAAGCGGTCGGTGTCGACCGGCTTGCCCGGGCCGATCATGTTGTCCCACCAGCCCTCCGAGCCCGGCTGCCCCGTGTAGACGCCCGCCACGTGGTGGGACGCATTGAGCGCATGGCACACCAGCACCGCGTTGCTGCGGTCGGCATTGAGCGTTCCGTAGGTCTCGTACGCCAGGTCGTAGGCGCGGATGGAGGCGCCGCTCTGCAGGGCGAGCGGCGCCTCGAAATGCATGGACTGCGAGTGGGCGACCAGGGTCATGGCGACAAAAAAACCGGCGACGCTGCAGGCGAGGCCGGTTTCATGCGGGCTTCGTCTTTAGCAGAATTTGTGAAGCGCCCGCAAGCGGAAGCAAATCGGCGCTGGCCTGCAGTATAGCCATTCATCCCCAGCCGGCCAGGATGGCGAGACCCAGGCCCAGGAAGACCAGCGCCGAGACGACGTGCACCGCACGCACCGGAACGCGCCGCATCACGCGCTCGCCCCACCACACGACCGGCGCGTTCGCCAGCATCATGCCCAGGGTGGTTCCGGCCACCACCGCCAGCCACTGCGGGTACTGTGCCGCCAGCATCACGGTGGCGACCTGGGTCTTGTCGCCCATTTCGGCCAGGAAGAAGGCGACGCTCGTGGCCAGGAAGATGCCGCCAGCGCCCCGCGCGGAGGCGGGCGCGTCGGCTGCGTCGATCCTGTCGGGAACCAGCATCCAGGCGGCCATGGCAATGAAGGACGCAGCCAGGATCCAGCGTAGCCACTGAGGGCCCATCCAAGCGGTCACCGCGGCGCCCACGGCGCCGGCCAGGGCGTGATTGACCAGCGTGGCCGCGAAGATGCCGGCAACGATGGGGGCAGGGCGGCGGAACCGGGCCGCCAGCACCAGCGAGAGCAATTGGGTCTTGTCGCCCATCTCGGCCATCGCGACGATGCCGGTCGATATCAGGAAAGCTTCCATGCAGGTGCGCGATGGTACCCGCCCGCGCGCCGGTGGCCGGCCGCTGCAGAAGGCGGCGCGTCAGACCCGCAGGGCGTGGTCGCTGGCTTCGGCACCCTCGGCCGCTTCGTCGGCCAGGGGCAGCGCGCCGCTGTCGCGGAGCCGGCGCACCTGCTGCGTGAGCGTGTCCAGTGCCTGGAGGCAGACCTCGTCGTCGGCCACCAGCAGGCTGTGGACGGCGGTGGTGGCCACCAGCCGGCCCGATATTGGGTGCACGCCCAGGGTGATCCCCGGATACGTGCGACACAGGTTGAGCTCGAGCGCGACACGGAAGGCGTCCTCGCGCGCGTGGCGCTGCGGCATGCCGATGTCGCAGAAGAATTCGATGTGGTCGGTGTCTTCGTTCAGGCGCATGACCACCGTGGAGTCGTTCAGCACGAACCCGCCGTCGGCCAGGGCCTGGTCGGCCTCGGCCCCCTGGCCGAGCACCCGGCGAACCACCTGGGGCAGCAACTGGGCGAAGCGGGCGGCGGGCTCCTGCTCGATGCCGGCCAGGGCGTGCGCGAGCTCGCCCAGGTCGAGTCCGGGAATGTCGAGCGGGACGGGCTGTTGCGGATCCAAGGGGTTCATCGTCGGCGCCTCAGCGTGGGATGTGGGGGGGCGGCTCCACGGCCGCCGGGACGGCCGCACGCATGCGGACCGCGTGCGCCTCGCGCAGCTCGTCGGCCAGCTTCTTCTCGCGTGCGTCCGACCTGGCCATTCGTTGACAAAGCTGGTTGGTCAGTTCCATTCCCATGCCCCAACCCAGCGAAATCGTTGCAGAAGTTAACAGGCCTGCGCGGTAGCTCGCCTCCTCCTGCGAGAAACCATGCTCCTCCATCAAGGCCTCGGTCATCATCGGCCCCGCGTTCAGGATCAGGTGGGCGATGCTGGTTCGCAGCATGAAGCGCAGCACCGTCGTGCTTTCGGGCAGGAGCTTCTGCAGCACGGTCGTGGCGTCTTTGGGCGGGTTCCAGATGGCCTTGAGGAAGCCCTTGGCGGCGTTGCCGAAATAGGTGAGCGAGCCGTGCCATGCCGGTTGGTTCATGCTGTGGACGAGGGCGCGAAAATCGTCTTCATTCCGTCCGTCGAGGGCGCGGATGGTGTTGTGCCCCGTCGCGATCGGAATCAGGTAGTTGTGCATGGCCAACCCGACGGTGGCGAAGATGTTCACCCAGAATCGAGATTTGGCCTGCTGCTCCAACTGCTCGAGAGGGTCATCGTCGCGCACGAGCTGCAGGACCGACGCCAGCGTGGGCATGAACCAGATGAACGAGGTTGCTCGCACAGAGATCATGAGGTCGTCGGCCGCGACGATCTGCCGTCCTTTGCCAGGAACCTCGTCGTTCGTGACGTTGCGGGTGTACATCGAGCCGATCCCCCCCTGGCGGGCCACCGCATGGAGTGCTTCGCCCAGGCCGATCAGCGTGGCCAGCAGGAAGGTGGTCCAGAACTTTTCGGCCGTCGAGAACTGTTCGCGGTCTTCGGCCCACTTGCCCGCCAGCAGGCTGTTGCCGCCCCAACCCAGAGGCATGTAGATCAGGAGCGGCGTGGCGAGGCTGCGCAGCAGCTCGAACACGTAGCGGGTGCGGGTGACCGTGCGGTCCAGCTGGGCGGCTGTGAACCGGCTGCCGACGGCGCAGGCCAGGGTGACGACGGTGCGGTCCGGCTGGAGCAGGTTCTCGTCGACCGTGGTGCCCCGCTGGTAGGCCTTGTGGAGGCCGTCCAGGAAGTCGGGCGCTTGCCGGCCTGCGCGCACCTGCGCCTCGGCGTGCGCAAACAGCAGATGCAGCGACTCAATGCGCTCGGGCTGGCCCTCGGCCCATCGCCGGAGCGCCGGGCTGCTGCGCACACCCTGCCCCTCGACGCCGGGGGGATGGCGCTCCATCAGCGCTTCCCAGGTCTGCGGCGGGTCCGCGTGGAATGGGCCGAGCGCGGGCGGCAGGGGACCGAGCGGCCGCAGCAGCCGCTCCACGCGCTCCAGGGGCGTCTCGGGCGGGGGCGCGCCAGCGGGAGGTGGCGGCACGGCCGCGGCGGCGAACTCAGCCATGGTGCTGGCTCCGGCGGTCCAGTGGGCGAGCGTCTGGATGCGATGGGGCCAGGACTGCCGCTGTGCGAACTGTGCCTCGTAAGCCTGGTTCAATGCGTCGAGAAACCCACCCGGCAAGGGAGCCACCGCACGGGCGGCCGCGGCATCGGCCGCAGCGATGAGCGTCCCCAGGGCGCTTGCGACCTCGGCGGGAACGATTTCACTGGCACACGCCTCTTGCCACACCTGGTGCAATGCGCGGCCCTCGCCCGTCGCGGCCGCGCCCGGCACGGCGGTCTGCGGATGACGCAGGATCTGGCTCACCCGGTCCGGCAGCGCTGGCCGGAACCAGACACCGGGGCGGGAGAGCGCGTGCCCGCCCGGCGCGCCGGAAGGTGGGAGCCCGCCCTGCCTGTTTTCCCGGCGGGGTTCGGACTGGACCCCATGCCAGGTGACGGCGGCGGAGGGAGCAACGGTGTTCGTCGGCGGCCTGGCCGGCGTCACAAATAGCTTTCTTTCCAGAACGCCCGAATCGGCAGGTCGGCCGGCCGGCGGGGGGGAGCGGTAGGAAACTGCGGATCCGTTCGCTGAACTGCTGGCCATCGGCATCCTCGGAATTGATTACTTTGGTCCTCAAATCCTAAGCGCGATGATCGACTGGCCGCAATGTGGAAACCTGACGGCTGAGCACAGCGGGGAAGCACTTATTTTTGAAAAATACCTCCACAACGGGGTTTGGCCCCTTGCGCTAACAAGGGTTATATGTTCCATAATGAACGCGCGCTCGTCCTGCGGGTCGCGCGTGGATTGCGGTGATCAGGTCACTTTCGCTTTGCTGCTCGGTCGAAGGCGGTTTCGGGACTCCATCGCGTGTCATTTGTTTCTTTAGGAGTCCCAGTCTGATGGGCAATAAACTGTACGTGGGCAACCTGCCCTATTCCGTTCGCGACAGCGATCTCGAGCAGGCCTTCTCTCAATTCGGCGCCGTCACCAGCGCCAAGGTCATGATGGAACGCGAAACGGGCCGATCCAAGGGCTTCGGTTTCGTCGAGATGGGCAGCGACGCGGAAGCGCAAGCCGCCATCCAGGGCATGAACGGCCAACCGCTGGGCGGCCGCAGTGTCGTGGTCAATGAAGCCCGTCCGATGGAGTCGCGCCCGCGCAGCGGTGGCGGCGGCTACGGCGGTGGTGGTGGCGGTGGCGGCTACGG
>DAIMZU010000177.1:0-5913 GCA_036733845.1 Ramlibacter sp. | reverse complement strand
TGCCCGTGCTGGGCGTGGTCATGCCGGGAGGGGCTGCGGTCGCGCCGACGGAATTGGGCTGCGAGCCGGCGGAGTAGCCGCCCGGTGCGCCCATCGTGCCCGTGCGGTTGGCGCAGCCGGCGGCCAGGGCGGCGCCGAAGCACAGCGCAACCAGGGTAATCTGTCGTTTCATGGGGTTCTCCTGTGAGGGTGGTGGAATCGCACGCGCCGCCCACGCGGTCTTGCGAGCCGACTGGGCGGAGCACTGGCTGCTGCAGACCCGGCACAAGCCGGTCCGCCGCGGGTCAGCGCGGACTCGAGATTGATGGCGCGCGGAAGGGCCCCGCGTCAGCCGTATCCCTCATGCCGGTGCCGCGAATGGCGGTGGCCGGCGTAGGGCAATGCGGCTCAGGCGCCGCGGCGCCCCAGCCCCTTCAGGCGCGCCAGGTGGCGTGCCGCCGTGGCCCCGTCGAGCTGGCCCACGCCGCCGATGAGCGTCTCGTCGACCGGGGAGATTCCCACGAAGCCCAGGATGTTGCGCTCGAGCGACTTCACGCTGTGCGCGCGAAAGTACCAGCGGTACACCAGCGCGGGCATGCCCATGGTCACCACGAGGCGGGCAGAGCGGCCGGTCAGGCCCTTCTTGGTGAAGGCGGTGCGCTCCCCCGCGGCAAAGGCGAAGCCGGGGCGAGCGACCTGCTCCAGGAAGCCCTTGACCAGGGCAGGCATGTCACCGAGCCACAGGGGAAACAGCAGCACCAGGTGCTCGGCCCAGCGGATGTCCTGCTGCGCCGGCTCCAGCGAACTGGGCACAGGCTCATGCTCCCAGGCGTGCTGGCTGCGCAGGAGCGGGAAGTCGATGGCAGCCATGTCGAGCCGCCGCACCTCGTGCCCTGACTCCTGGGCGCCTTCGGCATACGCATCGGCGAGCGCATGGCACAGGTGGGGCGTGCCGGAATCTGGGTGGCCTTGGAGGATGAGGATGCGGCGGGCGGGCATGGCGGCATTCTTGCGCGGGAGCATGGCCGCGCACCTTGATCGAACGCAACAGGGCGCGTCGGGGCGCCGCAGACGGAAAAGCCCTGCACCATCGCTGGTGCAGGGCTTCCGATTTGGCGCGGCTGGCAGGATTCGAACCCACGACCCCTTGGTTCGTAGCCAAGTACTCTATCCAACTGAGCTACAGCCGCTGAGCCCGCAAGTATAGCACCGGATTTCCGCTCTCCCTTGGACCCTACAAAAAAAGCCGACGACCGCGGACCCGACACACGGTCGAGGCAGCCGCCTACGCCACATTGGCTCGACCGCAACCACCATTGGAGACCTCGACGGAGACGGGAACGAGACAGACCATGGAACAGACTGCCGACGCACGGGTCAAGGCGAGCCGCCCCATCCTCATCCTGATGTACCACCAGGTCGGCATGCGCCCATCGTTGCCGGCGCCGCTGGACGAGGTGCTGATTCCCCGCCAGGCCTTTGAGCGCCAGATGGCGGCACTGCACCGCACCGGCTGGCGCGGCGTGAGCCTGACCGAACTCGAGCCCTACCTGCGTGGCGAGAAGCACGGCAAGGTGGTGGGCATCACCATGGACGACGGCTATGTCGATTGCCTGCACCATGCGGTGCCGGTGCTGCAGAAGTTCGGCTTCAGCGCCACCTGCTATGCGGTCAGCGACCGGCGCCAGAATGAATGGGACTGGCCGCACGGCGTGCCGCGCCTGTCGCTCATGACGACGGCGGAACTGCGCGAGTGGGTGGCTGCCGGCAACGACATCGGCGGCCATACCCGCACGCACGCACGCCTGGACACCCTGGACGATGCCACGGCGCGCGAGGAGATCGCGGGATGCAAGCGCGAACTCGAAGACCGGGTCGGCGTCGAGGTGCGGCACTTTTCCTATCCGTATGGGCTGGGCGGCCCGCAGCACGTGGACATGGTGCGGGAGGCGGGCTATGTCACGGCCACCACCAGCGATTCACGCCGCGCCTTCCGGCAGAACCACCTGCTGGCCCTCCCCCGAATCACCGCGCTGCCCGACACGGGACCGCTGCAGATGTGCGCCTGGGCCTACCTGGGCACCGAGCGGTTGCGCGCGCTTGCGCGAGCGGTGCGCGGGCGCGGCGCGCCCGCGGGCTTGAACCTCGGAAGCGCCTGAGGGCCTGCGCGGCGGGCGCGAGGCGCCCCGCGCGAATCAGCCCGCAGCAGAATCGGCGCGCGGGCCGCCGCGCCGCGAACCGGCGGCCGCATCGGCCATCAGTGCCTGGACATGCTCATCCATCGCTGCGACCGAAGCCTCCCAGAGGGCCCAGTCGGAATCCTCGTTCCCCTCGACCACCTCCGGCAACGGCGGCGGAAGCAGTTCCAGTGACGGGTCCTGAGCCGCCGCACCTCCGCCGTCGGCAACGGAAGTGGGTCTTTCGGCGCGGCTGCGAAACCAGAACATCTTGGAGGCCTCTCGTGCGTGACAGCAGTGAGATCATTCTGGACGGCGGACCGCATCTCGTGGGGCGCGCCAGGCGCGTCAGGGGTGGCTCGACCGGACTATTGCGTCACTGCTCCAAGTGCCTCGACGGCGGTCGGAGGCGGGGCGCTGGGTGTCTAGCGCGGCAGGGTGACGAGCAACACCAGCACGCCCAGGCCGAGATTGACCGAGACCCATGTGCGGATCTGCCCAAGCGCCGCACCACCGGCGCTCCAGTCGGACGCCGCGACAGCGCGGCCGAGCCTTCTGTAGAGCGCAAAGCGGATGTGCATGAAGATCGCCACCATCAGCACCCCGAGAACGGACATGACCGTCCAGGACAGCGGCATGTCGAAGTTGCCCCCCGACTGCACCACCTGCTTCGCCACGCGGCCCAGCATCCACACGCCGGTGGCCAGGGTCAGCAACGAGGCCGCAAGCACGGCCTGGAAGAAGCGGCCGAGCACATCGTGCATGAGCCGCACGCGGATCGGCGCTTCGAGATGCGCGACGGCGGGGCGCAGGAAGAAGTGCGCGAACACCATCCCGCCAATCCACACGACGATGGACAGCACATGGAGGGTTTTCAACGTTGCATAGAGCATGTGAGAATTCCGTTCAGATTTGAGAACCAGACCAGGAGCCGTTCGCTGCGCCAGGCGCCACGTCATCCGCATCATGCCTGCGGCGACCAACGGCGCCAGTCCCGCCGTCCGGGCCCCGAGCATTCTGGCCCGCAAAGCGATCCGGATACACCAACCGCTGCCAGACATTCACTTCGTCTAATCCGATACGAAGCGGGCCCTCTCGGTGCCGGAGTGCACGGCCCGTGGTCAGGACGAGGCCAGGTGACTCTCGGGCGATCAACGGCGGGTCACGCGTGAACGCGGAATGAATCCCCTATGCCGTGGTTGACCTGCATCAATGGCGCTTACGGCAGTCAAACTGGAGTCCAGCCATGATGCGCAAGCAGTCCCTGGCGGCGTTTGCCATCGTCACTGTCGTCATCGTCGTTGCCGGAGGGGTGCTTCGCCATCGCTTCGAGCGCGATCTGACTGTTGCCAGCGCGCGGGCCGCGCAAGGCAGCGTCGTCATGAGCACCCGTTGCGGGCCGATCGAGGTCCAGCAGGCGGGCGATGGCACGCCTTTGCTCATGATCCATGGCAGTGGCGGCGGCCACGACCAGGGAATGGCCTGGGCACAACCGCTTGTGGAGCAAGGCTTTCGCGTCATTGCCATGTCGCGCTTCGGTTACCTGCGCACGCCACGCCCGCCCGATGCCTCGCCCGCGGCCCAGGCCGATGCGCACATCTGCCTGCTCGACGCACTCGGCATCGGGAAGGCTGCAGTGGTAGGCGTCTCTGCGGGGAGCCCGTCGGCAATTCAGACCGCCATTCGCCACCCCGACCGCGTCAGCGCCCTCGTGCTCATCGTGCCGATTGCCTACAAGCCCGGAACGGTGGCCGATTCCGTGCCGCCAGTGTCGGACACCAAGGACGCGCTGCTGCTACGTCTGCTCGGCTCGGACTTCCTGTTCTGGACCGGGCTGCGGCTGGCCCGGAACACGATCATCCGCCACGTGCTGGCGACGCCACCCGAGCAGGTGGCTGCCGCAAGCGAGCAGGAGCGCACCCGGGTGAACGAACTGGCCGACCGCATCCTGCCGGTGTCTGCGCGCGCCCTGGGGCGGCGAGACGACACTCGACTCGGAAAGAGCCTGCGCCCTGATGCACTGGAATCCATCCGCGTGCCGACGCTGGTCGTCAGCGCACGTGACGATGGTTTCGGCACCTACGCTGCGGCTCAATACACGGCCAGCCGGATTCCGGGGGCAAAGTTCATCGGCTTCGAGCACGGGGGTCACTTGCTGGTCGGGCACGACGCTGAAGTGCGCGGCCAGATCGTCAAGTTGCTGTCTCCGTCAAACCAGTGAACTTGGTAGGCCGTGCTGGACTTGAACCAGCGACCAAGGGATTATGAGTCCATGGCCTATGGATTTCATTGAACGTCGTTGAACGGTAGCCCGAGCTCTGTCAAAGGAAAAATGGGCTAAAGTCGAACGACGATGTCCAAAACAACAGCCGGGATTCTGTCACCAGAACTGTCACCGAAGCCGAAGGCCAAGTCAGGCGCTACGCATGCCGAGCGACTGAAGGATCTTGTGGCCGGGCAGTCCTGCGTGGTCGAGAAGATTCCTGGCGGCGGCTCGCTTGAGGCGCGGCGCCTGCCGACTGACCGTATTCAGTTTTACTGGCGGTATACCGCTGACAAGCGGACTGAGCGAGTGCCGCTCGGCCCCCACGACCCGGTCGCCCCGCCAAAATCCCTGCGTCCGACGAACCGTGGCTACTCCATTGCCGCGGCTTTGGAGGCTGCCAGGGATCTGGCCAAACATAACCATGAGGTGCCCGGTGGACTGCGTGCGCAGCGCCATCGCGAGGAGCGCGAAGCTGCCCTGGCGGCAGCGACCAAAACCGCCCGCGAAGCGCATTCGCTCAAAGCCCTTTGTGTTGCGTACTGCGAATGGCTAGAGAAGCAGGGCAAGTCCTCCCACAGCGAAGCGCTCGGCATTTTCACAAACCACCTCTTCGACGCATTCCCAGATACGGCTCGGAAGCCGGCGTGCGAGGTGGAAAAGCGCGAGATTGTGGCCGCGGTGCGAAGATTGACGGAATTGAGCAAGAACGCCACGGCCCGGAAACTGCGCTCGTATCTTCGTGCAGCTTTTAGCTGCGCGGTCAAAGCGGATTCGGACGCAGCTTTACCGTCGACCTTCATGGACTTCGAAGTGACCCTGAACCCCGTTGAAGCCACGGCGGCCATTCGAGGAAGGGTCGACAAGCGCCCCTTGACCGTCAGCGAGCTGCGTAGATACTGGCACGCCCTGAGAACGGTTGAAGGCGAAATCGGCGCCGCGCTTCGCCTTCATGTTGTTACCGGAGGCCAGCGTCCAGCTCAGCTCGCGAGGCTACGAGCAGAGGAGGATGTGGAGGCCTCGTCTCTTCGACTGTTTGATTCAAAAGGCAAGCGAATCGCAGCACGAGAGCATCTTCTTCCAGTGACCGCGCCAATTCGCGACGAGTTGCAGCGTCTCTCGCAAGCCGGGTTCGTTTTGTCCACTGACGGCGGGAAGACATCCATGCATCCCAGCAGCCTGTCTGCTTGGGCCGGCGAGGCTGGCCAACGCGCACATGTGGAAGGGTTTCAACTTAAGCGCGTGCGAAGCGGGATTGAGACACTTCTCGCCGCCGCCCGTGTGGAAAAGCAGACTCGAGGGCAATTGCAATCCCATGGGATTGGCGGTGTTCAGGACACCCATTACGACGCGCATACATATCTGCCAGAGAAGCGAGCCGCGCTGTTGGTGCTGTACAAGACGTTGGGCATATAAGTCGCTCACCGAACGCCAGTTCGGACTGAACCGCGCCGGCTTTCTCGGAGGCTTCTACACTTGAGAAGAGGAAGCCAT
>DAIMZU010000176.1:0-5935 GCA_036733845.1 Ramlibacter sp. | reverse complement strand
CCCAAGCAGGAGTACAAGCGCGAGGCCTTCGAGCTGTTCGGCCAACTGCTCGACTCCGTCAAGAACGACGTCACCAAGGTCCTCATGACGGTGCGCGTGCAGTCCGGCGAACAGCTCGAGCAGGCAGCCGAAGACCTCGAGCAGCGTGCCGAGCGCATCGCCAACATCACCTACACCGCCCCGACCGAGACCGGCGAGGCCGAGGTCACGTCCGACGAATCCACCGCCCGCGGGCGCAGCGCCATCGGCGGCGCGGCCGCGGTTGCGGCCGGCACCGTGCCGCGCGTCGGCCGAAACGACCCCTGTCCCTGTGGCAGCGGCAAGAAGTACAAGCAGTGCCACGGCAAGCTCGCTTGAGCCTGCCCGCCCAGCGCCCGACCTTCCCACCCGAGGCAAACCCATGGCAGGACTGACCCCGCAGACGCCCACCCCCACGGAGCTGACCGTGCACGGCCAGTCGCGGGTGGTCGAACTGGCTTATTCCGACGGCTCGCGCTTTCGAATCCCCTTCGAGCTCATGCGGGTGTATTCCCCCTCGGCCGAAGTACAGGGGCACGGGCCGGGGCAGGAGGTGCTGCAGACGGGCAAGCGGGAGGTCGACATCGACAGCCTGGAACCCGTGGGCAACTACGCCGTCAAACCCGTGTTCAGCGACGGGCACGACAGCGGCATCTTCACTTGGGACTACCTGTATCACCTCGGGTCCCAGCAGGATGCGCTCTGGCTCCAGTACGAGCAGCGCCTGGCGGCCGCCGGTGCGAGCCGCGACGATCCCATGCCGCCCAAGGGCGGCAAGGCCTGCGGCAGCCACTGACCCTCCGCAGGCGCCGCCTGTCGTGTCCGCGTTACAGATTGATGCGCGCCTGCGCCCTCCTGGCGCGGGATCGCCCCTGCCGCGCACCAACTTGGCCTACCATCGTTTCATGAGCACCACGGATTTCGGTTTCCAGCAGGTCGACGAGCGCGAGAAGGCGCGGCGCGTGCGCGGCGTCTTCGATTCGGTCGCTTCGCGCTACGACCTGATGAACGACCTGATGTCCGCCGGGCTGCATCGCGCCTGGAAAGCCTGGGCCGTGACCGTCGCCGACGTGCGTCCCGGCCACCGCGTGCTCGACATCGCCGGGGGCACGGGTGACCTGGCGCTGGCCTTCGCAAAGAAGGTGGGCCCCACCGGCGCCGTGGTGCACACCGACATCAACGAGACGATGCTGCGCACCGGGCGTGACCGTCTGGTCGATGCCGGCGTGGTACTTCCCACGGTGGTGTGCGACGCCGAACGCCTGCCCTTTGCCGACGGCAGCTTCGACCGCGTCAGCGTCGCCTTCGGCCTGCGCAACATGACCCACAAGCAGGAGGCCCTCGCCGAGATGAACCGGGTGCTCCGGCCCGGCGGGCGCCTGCTCGTGCTCGAGTTCTCCCGCGTGGCCGCACCGCTGCGCCGCGCGTACGACTTCTACTCCTTCCAGGTCCTGCCGCGGCTGGGCCGGATGGTCGCCGGTGATGCCGACAGCTACCGCTACCTTGCGGAATCGATCCGCATGCACCCGGACCAGGACACGCTCAAGACGATGATGAAGGCCAGTGGCTTCGGCCACGTGGACTACCACAACATGACGGGCGGGGTGGTCGCCCTGCACGTGGGGATCCGGTGCTGAAAGCCGCGTCCGCCTGATTGACCGACCGGCACGTTATGGAGACGCGATCATGAAATTCTGGACAGCCGTTCTGGCGGGCAGCCTGGCCGTGGCCGCCTTCGACGCCGAAGCCGGCCGCCGCCTCGGCGGCGGCCGCTCCATTGGCCAGCAGTCGGGCAACGTCACCCAGCGCGAGGCTGCGCCACGCCCACCGCAGCAGCAGCCGCAGCAGGCGCCGCAGCAAGGCGTGCAGCAGGGCGCGCCCGCCCAGCAGCAGGCAGCGCCGCGGCCCGGAACGCCAGCGGCCGGTGCGCAGGCGCCGCGGCGCCCCTGGGGCGGCATGCTCGGGGGTCTGGCGGCCGGGCTCGGGCTCGCCTGGCTGGCCCATGCGCTGGGGTTCGGCCCCGCGTTCGCCCAGTTCCTGCTCTTCGCGCTCCTCGCCTTGGTGATCATGGTCGTTGTCGGGATGGTGATGCGCGCCCGGCGCCCGCAGGCCGCCGCGGCGGGCCCTGGCGGCCGGCCCTACGCCTTCGGTGGTGCCGGCGCGCCGGCCGAGCGCGCCGGCACCCTGCGGCAGTACAGCCCGGACAAGGTCGGCAACGACGCTTCGGCGCGCCCGTTCGAGCACAGCGGGCCGGCAGGACTGCAGATCGGCTCGGCACTGGGCGCTACGGCCGGCTCCGCGGGAACATCCGCCTGGGGGATTCCGGCCGATTTCGACGCGGCCGGCTTCGTCGCCGCGGCCAAGCGCAACTTCGTGTCCCTCCAGGACGCCTGGGACCGGGCCGACATCGCCAGCCTGCGCGCCATGATGACGGACGAGATGGTCCAGGAAATCCGCGCGCAGCTCGCCGAGCGTGAGGCCGGACCGGCTGCCGGGTCGTCACGTACCGAGATCATCATGCTCGACGCCCAGCTCCTTGGCATCGAGGACCTGGGCGACGCCTACCTCGCCAGCGTCGAGTTCTCCGGCCTGCTGCGCGAAGACCCCTCCGCCGGGCCGAACCCCTTCCGCGAAGTCTGGAACATGCGCAAACCCAAGCAGGGGGGCGGCTGGCTGGTGGCCGGGGTGCAGGCCTTGCAGTGAGACATCGGAGTTTCAGCCGCTCCTCCCACTCCATAATGGCGGGCTATGGCCAACCCGCCCCCATTTCTCGAGAACCTCGCCGAACGCATCGCCCAGGCGGTGCAGCCACCGGACTGGTTTGTCCAGGAGGCACAGCGGCAACTGGTGCTGGTGATCAACCATGTGCTCCTGCAGGAGCCCGAGGCCCAGGCGCGGCTGGCACGGCACAAGGGTGAGGTGGTCGAGGCGCACTGGCGGCAGTTCGTGCTGCGCCTGGTCACCACCCCCGCCGGCCTGTTCGACCTGGCCGATGCGGGAGCGCGGGCCGACCTGACCCTCACCGTCACCGAGACATCGCCCCTGGCCCTGACGCAGGCCGCACTTCGCGGTGACAAGCCCCAGGTGCGCATCGCCGGCGACGTGCAGTTCGCCGCCGAGATCAACTGGCTGGTCGACAACGTCCGCTGGGATATCGAGGAAGACCTCGCCCGCCTGTTCGGCGACGGCCCGGCCCACCTGCTCGGCGAGGGCGCCCGCGCGATGTCCTCGGCGCTGCGCCGCTTCGTGGGCGGCCGCGGCGGGCCGCCTGCGGGGGGCGGCAGCGGCGCGGGCGGCGTCCGATGAGGCGCTACTTCCGCGCATTCTTCATCCTCTGGATCGTCCTGCGCTTCGGGCTGGACGACCTGTTCCTGCGCAGCTTCCAGCGCCCGCTGCTGGTGCGGCTGGCCGGCGTGCTGACCGTGGGCCGCGACCTGCGGGCGCCCCGCGGTCAGCGGCTGCGTGAAGCCCTGGAGCGCCTCGGTCCCATCTTCGTGAAGTTCGGGCAGGTGCTTTCCACCCGGCGCGACCTGCTGCCGCCGGACGTGGCCGACGAGCTCGCCCGGCTGCAGGACCGGGTCCCGCCCTTTCCGGCGGCGGTGGCGGTTGCCACGATCGAACGGGCATTCGGTCGCCCCGTGGACACCATCTTCGCGAGCTTCGAGCGCGAACCGGTGGCGAGCGCCTCCATCGCGCAAGTCCACTTCGCGACCCTGCGCGTGCGGGATGGCTCGCTGCGCGACGTTGCGGTCAAGGTGCTGCGCCCCGGGATGCTCGATGTCATCGAGAAAGACCTGGACCTCATGCGCTTCATGGCCACCTGGATGGAGCGCATGTCGTCCGAAGCGCGGCGGCTCAAGCCGCGCGAGGTCGTGTACGAGTTCGACAAGTACCTGCACGACGAGCTCGACCTGCTGCGCGAGGCCGCCAACGCCGCCCAGCTTCGGCGCAACATGGCCGCCCTGGGGCTGGTCCTGATCCCGGAGATGTACTGGGACTTCTGCCACACCGAGGTCATCGTGATGGAGCGCATGAAAGGCGTTCCCATCAGCCAGACCGCCCGCCTGGTCGAGGCCGGGGTCGACCTGCGCCAGCTCGCGCGTGACGGGGTGACCATCTTCTTCACGCAGGTGTTCCGCGATGGCTTCTTCCACGCCGACATGCACCCGGGCAACATCCAGGTCAGCGTCAGCCCGGGCAGCGTGGGGCGCTACATCTCCCTGGACTTCGGCATCGTAGGCACCCTGACCGAGTTCGACAAGGAGTACCTGGCCCAGAACTTCACGGCCTTTTTCCGGCGCGACTACAAGCGGGTGGCCGAGCTTCACATCGAGTCCGGCTGGGTGCCGGCCGATACCCGCGTCGACGAACTCGAGTCCGCCATCCGTGCCGTGTGCGAGCCGTACTTCGACCGCCCGCTGCGTGAAATCTCCCTGGGCATCGTGCTGATGCGGCTGTTCCAGACCTCGCGGCGATTCCATGTCGAAATCCAGCCCCAGCTCGTGCTGCTGCAGAAGACGCTGCTCAACATCGAAGGCCTGGGCCGACAGCTCGACCCGGACCTCGACCTCTGGAGCACGGCGCGGCCCTTCCTCGAGCGCTGGATGCTCGAGCAGGTCGGGCCGCAGAAGCTGTGGGCCGAGCTCAAGGCGCAGGCGCCGCGATACGCCAAGATGCTGCCGGAGATGCCCCGCCTGCTGCACGACTACCTGCTGCGCCGCGAGCGCGTCGACCGGCGCGAACTCCTGGCCCTGCTGGCCGAGCAGCGCCGCACCAACCGCCTGCTCCAGGGAATCATCTGGGGCGGCATCGGCTTCGCCCTGGGCCTGCTGGCGATGCAGCTGGTGGTCCGCGTGAGCGTCTTCTGAGTCGCTGCGAGCCGCCCGGACGGCGTGCCCACCGGAACGTGCCTCAGGCGCCACAGCCCGCCGTTGGCGCGCGGTTTTCCGGATGGCGGCGGCCCGGGCTTTGCAGATAATGCGCCAGTCCCGGCCGGGGCAAACATAAATCTCAAATGTACGGAGCCCCAACGCCATGCTGCTGACGTTCATCGTGCTGTACCTGCTCGCCTCGGTGGCGATCGGCCTGTACGCCGCGACCCGGGTCCACAACACCGCCGACTATGCGGTGGCCGGCCGAAGTCTGCCGCTGGCCATCGTGATTGCGACCACTTTCGCAACCTGGTTCGGTTCCGAGACCGTGCTCGGCGTGCCGGCCACCTTCGTGGCCGAAAACCTCGGTGCCGTCGTCGAAGACCCCTTCGGATCGTCCTTTGCCCTGATCCTGGTAGGCCTGTTCTTCGCGTACAAGCTGTACAAGCGCAACCTGATCACGCTGGGCGACTACTACCGCCAGCGCTACGGGCCCATCATTGAGGTTGCCTGCTCCGTCATGGTGATCTTCAGCTACCTCGGGTGGGTGGCCGCGCAGGTGACGGCGCTGGGCCTGGTGTTCCACCTGCTCGCGCCCGACACCATCTCGGTGGCGGGCGGCATGGTCATCGGCACCAGCGTGGTGCTGGTCTACACCCTCTTCGGAGGCATGTGGTCCGTCGCGCTCACCGACTTCGTGCAGATGATCGTCATCGTGATCGGCCTCGTGCTGATCGCCTGGTTCGCCGCCGAGCTTGCCGGGGGTGCCGGGCGCGTCTTCGAGTACGCCGCCACCGAGGGCAAGTTCCAGTTCTTCCCCGAAGGCGGCACCAAGGAGTGGATCTTCTTCTTCGCCGCCGCCATCACCATGATGCTCGGCTCCATTCCGCAGCAGGACGTCTTCCAGCGGGTCATGTCCGCCAAGAACGCCGAGACGGCGGTGCGCGGCCCCATCATCGGCGGCTCGCTCTATCTGCTGTTCGCCATGGTGCCGATGTTCATCGTCACGGCCGCCGTTGTCATCATGGGCGACCAGGCCAAGGGGC
>DAIMZU010000175.1:0-5952 GCA_036733845.1 Ramlibacter sp. | reverse complement strand
GGTCCTCAGCCTGTGCGTGCACTCGCCGCAGCAGCTTTCGCGGCGGGTGATGCTGATGCTGCTGCAGGTCGTGGAGGGTCGCACCGACGGCCTGTAGCCGCCGCCAGCATTCCGGTGCAGCGCACCAAGCCGGGCACTGCCGCATGTCGGCTGCTGCGTTCTGGTGCAGCAAGCGCAGGCTTGTCGGTGTACCGGCGCTATATCCGTGGAGGTATATCGCTGGCACAAGTCTTGCGACACCGGATCCATGATCTAGGCAGATCCATGGACCTCGCCCGATGTTGGGCGTGATTCAGGCAGGACAACGGCGTCCGCACGTTCCTTCATCGCTTCAGCGCGGTGGTCAGGAAGGTGCGGACGCGTTTTTTTTGCGCATTCGACAGGCTGCTGTTGCCGACCGCCGCAGGACCCCCTGCGCCGCGCGCAGCGGCTCTCCGGGAGGACGGGATGAACTCGGCGACCACGACCTCGGTGAAGACCGTGTGCCCCTATTGCGGGGTGGGCTGCGGCATGGCCCTGGACGTGCAGGGTGGCAAGGTGGTCAAAGTCTCCGGCATCAAGACCCACCCCACGAACTTCGGACGGTTGCGGGAGCAGGGCGCGCTGCTGTGGGCCTGGTTGCAGGAGGGCGCGCACTTCTATGTTTGCGGCGATGCCGGCCGCATGGCCAGGGACGTGGATGCAGCGCTCCGGCAGATCGTGCAGGAGCATGGCGCCATGACGGCGGATGCCGCCACGGACTACCTGGCCTGTATGTCGAGAGACCGGCGCTATGCCCGCGACGTCTATTGAGGAGAACGTGCGCTGCTGTTCAGAGCGCGCGGGACGACAGCCTCCCTGCAGCCCCGGCGGCAAGCTGGAGGCGAATGAGGAGGGCGCGCGTGCGGGGCCGCCCTTGAATGCGCGCTGTTCGCAGGGATGCTGGGAGCATGACAACCCGCCCTGGCTCCGTTCCCGCACCGCGCTTCGACATCGCCCGCGATCCCATGATCGACGCGGCACTGGCGGAGCACGCGCCGGCCTATGTGGGGGTGAGCGGTGGCAAGGACAGCCAGGCGCTCGCGTACCGCGTGTGCAGCCATCTCGACGCCATCGGGCATATGGGGCAGCGGGTCCTGATCCACAGCGACCTGGGCCGGATTGAGTGGAAGGATTCGGCGCCGGTGTGCGAGCGCCTCGCGCAAAGGCTGGGCTGGGAACTGGTGACCGTCCGCAGGCCGGCCGGCGACATGGTGGACCGCTGGGGGGTGCGCTGGGAGACCAACGTGCGGCGTTACCGAGCGCTGTCGTGCGTCAAGCTCATCATGCCGTGGAGTTCGGCGTCCTCCAGGTTCTGTACCAGTTATGGGGAACGAGACATTGTAAATAGCGCATGCCCCATGTCGAACTGCCATCCTCGAGCAGCAGCAAACGCAATTGGATTGCGACCTTACGGTCGGAGGCGAAGAGGAAGTGTGAATTGACACGAGAGTGTGTGTTGGAACCTCGTGAATCTGTTGGATTCAGCAGTGGGAGCAGGTGTTCACGGCTTTGCAAACTTTCAGCCCGGTCATCGCACTAGAGCGTCATCTTCACCCACAGGTGGCGCAAGTGGATTGAAGGCAGACTGTTCCGGCTATGCACTGACTCATGTACCGCAATGCCGGCCGTGGGGTCTTGACCATGAGTTACCAGCGCATCGGCGACCGACCAGCCGGGAGTACCACTGGTGTGTAAGTCATGAATCCAGCCACTGATCAAAGCAAGCCAATGATCGAAGCTTTGTTCCTGCACGTACGCGATCAAGGCTGCACGAACATGCGCAGCACCATGCTTGCCCTCCTTGTAGCGTTGGATACCTCCACCCACTCCAACGCGTGTCACGACGTATTCGCGCTCGTCTCGTCCCGAGCCGACGGGAATGGGCAGTCGCTTGCATTCAATTGGCAAAATCGTCTCGAAATCACTGTAGCTCCGACCTTGCACGATCAGCGCATCGCCTGCAGCCGCAGCCACGAGATCGATCTTGCGCGAGACATGTGTCTCATCAGCTTCCTCCACACGAAATTGCAGGCAATCCCAGCCTGGAGTCTTGCGTGCTGCACTGTTGAGGTGGGCGCACAGTTGCGACGTAAGCATCGTCTCGCTGGTGCGTAGAGGTCGATCAGGCCGGTCTCGCCAGCGGGGGAGCTGTCCGAGAATAAAGTCCAGGATGGCGGCACGAGATTGGCCTTCGGCAAGAAACCCCGAGGCCAATTGGCCCAATGCGTGAGAGGTAGATCCGTCCGCCAGCATCGCGCCTCGCTAGTAGCCCTGGGCCCGCAGATCTGCCAAGATGTCATCGGCATCGCGCAGTCCGACGGAGCGCATCCAGTAGCGCAAACGGTCAGGTTTCAGTATGAACAGGAAACGGTGGTCATACAGTCGGCAGATGCGCGTGAGAGCCAGGTGCTGGTGCGATGGTGCGTGCAGCAAAGCCGAGATGCGGTCTCGCAGTTCTTCCGCCCCTGACCAATCGATCTGAGCGTCGCCAAACGCGTAGGCTTGGCACACCGCACCCGACCAACTGAACTGGCCACGCAGCCCGAAGCTGGGTGACCCGTATAGTGCGTTGACCTGATTCGCCAGAACCTCCGCGTACACCTGGAGGTCTTCATCGGCGACCTGGCGCATCGCTATCGACGATTCCCCCAGCCGTATCAGATCCGACTGGTAGTCCACGATGTCGTCGACCACGATGCGCTCGTTGTCGCTCAGATCGAACGATCCGTCAGCAGGGTATGGAATCGAGTAGATATCGTCGGCCTGCAGCGCAGTCGCCTTTTGAGCGAACAGCCCGGGGCTGGTCAGAGCCAAATAGGCCCGCAGAGTGCGCTTTTCGGCGCTCATCCAACGATCAATGGCGTTGAGCTTTGGCAAGTCCTTCTGCGGCGCGCAGAAGCCAACCATCCGCTGGCTATACGTTAGGTAGTGCCCTTGCCATACTGCGTGGGCGAGGTGCATCTGTTCACGCACCAGCAACATTGGCGGGGTGAAGCGTCGCTCGGTATACGCCGAGCGGAAAAACTCGTCTTTCAGGGGCTGAATCTGGGACTCGTCGATGCCGCTTGTCGTCAACGCCTTGGAGGGCAGATAGGGATGTCCTGTTAGATGGGGCGCGCGCTTACGCTGGACTTTTTTGCCAACAATGAAGCCTTCGCCAACGTCCCAATCCCGCTGTTCCGCATATTGGCGCAGCGTGCGCATCTGTGCTAACCGGTTCACAAGCGACAAGGTTCGACCGCCTCCCAGGAGGTTTGCACGCCAGAGGCGGTCGTTCGTCTGTGCAACGCGATATGGCACGACGTGCAGGTCGTAGTAGTCCAGATCCAGTCCCTGCTCGGCGTCAATGCGGCCGGTTCGGCGGAACGTTGCATGGAGCAAAGTGGCGGTGTCGGGACGGACTCGCTTTTGCGCCACGACAACAATGACTTTGGTATCGGCATCGCCCTTCTGGAAAAGGCCACGCACCGAAACGAAGTCCAGGATCTCGCGCACCCAGTAGCGCTCCAGGTACTGCTGCCGAAACGCGAGCGCATTCTGGTTGTACAAAAAGTTGTACTGCTGCAGCATGGAGATCGTTGCACCGTCCTCCATGATCTCGCTGGCCTCGTGCAGAAAGAGGTAGCCCGCCTGCTTGTCGGGGAGTTTCTTGTGATGCTCGGTTTGATACCGTGCATAGGCCCGTTGGGTGGCCGGTGTCTGCAGTGTGGACGCGAACGGTGGATTGCCCAGGACGGCCCCAATTCGGGCCGGCAACTGCCCGGCCTCTTTGGCTGCAAAGAAACAGCCATGATGCAATGTCTGTTGACGCAGGTTCGGGAACAGCTTGATGCTGCGCCGGATCTGTGCCGGCTGCAAGGCGTCGCACATGGCCAAGCACAGGCTGAAACCGGCGAGTTCGACGGCGTCCTCCTCAAGATCGACCCCATGGACGAAAGCCAGCAAGCTCTGCAGCACATGCTTGTCCGGGCGCCGCCACTGATGACGCAGGCGCCAGTGCAACACTAGGCGCTTGTAGGCCTCCACCAGGAACACGCCGGAGCCGCAAGACGGATCCAGCACCACTTGGTTGTGCGAAGTGATGTGGTCAAGTGCATCCCAGTTCAGGGCTTCCTCCACCAGGAACCGCACTAGGAATGGAGGGGTGTAGACCGAGCTGTCCTCGTTCTCCACAAACAACTGGTAGATCTGGCTGATCAACTCGACCGGCAAGTCCCGGAACGAATACAGATCCCACAGCGACAGCTGGCCCGTCTGATTCTCACGTGCTTCGATCATTCGAGCGAAGCGCTCCAACTGCTGGGTGCTCAGAAGCTTGTCCACTTCCGACGGTTCCAGTGTGAACACGTTGCCGTTGAACCGGTCTTCCAAGGCTGCAAGCAACTTGACCAGAGCCGGTCCGTTACCCAAAACCTCGAAAAAGCGTTGTGCATCGGGCTGAAAAGCTGCAAAAAAACCTTCGCCGAAAACGCCTCGTTGTTCTAGGTAGGCAATCAGCAACGACAGGATCAACAACCGGCGACGCAAACGCTTCGGAAGAATGTTCTTCTCGTCGAGATAGCTGCTCAGCCGCTTGAACGCATCGAACAGGCTTTTGTGTGCTGCCTTGCTGTTCGACAGAAGCAGGTCACAGGTTGCAGGATCCGTCCACAGTGTTCCGCTACGGATACTGTCCTCATCCCACCAGGGATCGAGCTCTATTGCCGTAGCCAGATCCAGATACTTGATTGGGTTGCACTGGATGCGCCCGTCATCAGTGAGAAAGTCGGGACGATGCGCACAACGGAACAACTGCAGCAATCCTGGCGTACGCCGATACACCAAGGGCACGCCACCCCAACTCCAGAGCATGCGGTGACGCTCGGCAAACTCCCGATCATCAGCCAACGTGTTGACGCCATAGATGAAGGCTTGCGCCGAGGCACGTCTACCGTGCTGTTCAATCTCGAAGAACACGGCGTCAGCCCCGTACTCGGCTGCCTTCTCCATGGTGGCGACTTCTTCGGGTGGACGGCCATCGGGCAGGTAGCCGAGTACCCGCACAAGCCCCTTTACTTGTGCGCCGGTGTCTGGTCGCAGCCAAGCATCCCACCAAGGCGGACGATTACCCATGGTTCGACCGCTCTCGATGTCGAGGCACCATCTCACGCGCGACACGTCCTTGACGTCCGACAGCCTTTGCGGTGGCGGGGTTGTGTTGCGTGCCAGTGGCGGAGAGTCCCACGTCTCGCTGTACCAGCGGCGTCGGTAGTAGATAGGAGTCGATGGCCAGGAAAATAGGTCCCAGCGCGACAACCAAGCCATCGTCGATCAGAGGTGCTGTATCGACGTATTCGCATGTTGCATCGTGGGCCCGCAAGATCAAGCAGGCCTGCTTGCTGACTTTGCGCGGTGCCGTCAAGCTCGCAGCGATCGATTCGCAGAGAGCAGAGACGATGCTTCTCCTAAGACCATACACCGTCTCCAGCCGACAGAGCACCACCACCAACATCACATCATGGTTTGAGTACACGCGAGCCACCCGCGCCTCAGCATGCCTACGCGCGAAACGTGGCAATTCAGCCAGCAGCCCGCGCATCTGGTCGCGCGAGTAGCCCGTGAGTTCGCACAGGTCGCTGATGGTTATGGATCGCATCTGCGTATTTTACACGCAGACATGCGTATGATCAACGCAGCTCTATGCATTTGCAGCGCAGAACGGTCCGGTTCTGCGAGGAGTGATATCTCCGTTCAGAGCACGAGGCGTGCCAATCATTCTTGAGCTACGTCGAGCCAGTGTGATGTGGTTGGTGGGGAGGTGTGCGATTGCCCCTGCGGTTCAGTGGTGGCAGCGGCTGATCCAGGAAGTGCTGGGTCAGCCCGCGCGAGCTGGCGTGGTAGGCCCACCGATGGAACTGCTCGAGCAGCAGCATCTCGCGCTGCTGGACGACG
>DAIMZU010000174.1:0-5975 GCA_036733845.1 Ramlibacter sp. | reverse complement strand
GGGTACGCCTGGGGCTCAGCGGGGATCGGGAAACGATGAATGCCATGTTGGGTCCATGTGGGCCAGGATCCTGCGGACAAGCCCCAGCGCCCCGCTCGGCGACTGCAGGTCCGGCGGGAGCGCCGCCACCCGCAGCGGCGCATCCGCAGGCAGCCGCAGCAGACCCCGCCGACCGACCGGGCCCGTGGCGGCGTCGGTGGCGGCGGCGACCAGCGCCTCCCCCAGGCGCAGCGCCTGCAGGCGCAGGCCGTCCGCATCCGGCGCCTGCGCGGCCGCAGCCGGCTCGGCATCCCAGAAAGTGGCGCCGCCCCGCGCGAACGACAGGCCTTCGGTACCCAGTTGCTCGCAGGCTTGCCGCACATCGCCGCGGGTGATCATCCGCCGCAGCATGGGGCCCAGCAGCACCAGGCCGCACGCGAGCGTGAGCTGGCCGAACAGCGGGTCCGGCGCGGCGCACACCGGCAGCGCCGGATCGCCCCGGTCGGCGATCCGCGCCAGGCCCAGGCGGCGCAGGAGCCCGGCTGAGGCGTGACGGTGCAAGGCGGTGCCATCGGCAAGCGCACCCGCCTGCGACGGCAACCATTCAGCGCGGCGCGCCGGATGAAAGAGCAGCGAAGGCAGCAGCTCGAATCGCGCCAGCGCCGACGCCACCGGCTCGCCAGCAGCGGCGAAGGCGGCGGCGGTGTTCATGCCGGCTCCTGGGCGGCTGCACTGCCAGCGGGCTCGACCCGCGCCGGCCACCAGTAGCGCCAGGCCAGGAAGCCCGCCGCGCCGAGGCTGGTGGCCAGCAGCACGCCGAGCACCACGACCAGCATGCGCAGGTCCGCGCCCGCCGCGGCGACGGCGGCCAGCGCCTTGCCGTGGCCGGCCGGGCCGGTGGTGCCGGCCACCGGCGCAGCCATTGCAGCGGCGGCAGGTGCCGGGGGCACAAGGTCGTCACGCCGGCCCCCGTTGGGCGAAGGCTGCGCATTCACGAGGACGATGGTCACCTTCTCGGACGACAGCCCGGGAATGCTGTTGGTCACCAGCCGCCGGATCAGCGGCTGGACGGTGTCCAGGTCGTAGCCTTCCTGGTGCTTGATGAACACCGCGGCCGACGAAGGCACCGCCGCCTCGCCCGTGGCCGAGCGTTCCGGCAGCACCACGTGCACCCGCGCCACGATCACGCCGTCGATCTGCGAGAGGGTCGCGCCGAGCTCCTGGGAGAGCGCATGCAGGTAACGCGCCCGCTCCTCGAGCGGCGAGGAGATGAGGCCTTCCTTGCGGAACACCTGGCCCATGCCCGCGAAGCGCTCGCGCGGCAGGCCCTTCTCGCGCAGCAGGTCTACCGCCCGGCCGACCTTGTCTGCCTCGATGGTCACGCCCACGTTGCCTTCCTTGCCCGGCACCTTGGTGGCGGCGATGCCGGCGTTCTGCAGTGCGGCCATCACCTCGTTGGCCTCGGTCTCCGGCATGGAGGCCATCAGCTCGACCTGCTTGCCGCACGCAGCCAGCACGGCGGCGGCCAGGCCGGCCAGGAGGGCACGCAGGATGCGGGCGCAGGGGCTCATTGCATCTTCACCAGGGAGTCGAGGTTCTGCGTGGCCTTGCTGATTCCCTTGCTGACCACCTCGGAATAGAAGCTGAACTTCACGAAGCTCGCCTGCACCTCGAGCAGCTGGCGCGTGTTCAGTGCCTCGCCCTGCACGCTCATGGCCTGCACCTTGGACCACGCCTGGCGGGTGTCACCCGCCATCCGTTCGACGCCGGCGAGGATGGCGTCGCCGATGGTGCCGCCGGCCGGTGCGAGCGCGTCCGGAGCAGGGGCCTGCGGTGCCGGCTGAACGGCCGCGACCCCCTGCGCACCGCGGAGCGCCTGGTTGAAGTCTTCGACCACCAGGTCGTCCGGGGCCAGTCGCTGGGGTGAGCCGGCGGCAGCCGAACCCGCTGCGGGTGCAGGCACGCCGGCGCCGGCGAGTTGGCTGAGGGCATTGACATCCATGCGTGGCTCCGAAGTGCGGGACTGGCCCTAGAGGGCGGATTGCGGCTGCAGCCGGGCGGGTTCCGGCGCGGGCGGATCGACCTCGCCGAGCAGCGCCCGTGCCATCGGCAGGTCGCCCGCGGCAAGAAAGGCTTTCGTGCTTTCCGCGCTGCGCCCCGCCACTTGCAGGACCAGCCCGCGAAAGGCATGCAGTTCCGGGTGCTCCGAGGCATCGGCCAGGCGCAGGCCCTTGTCGAGGATGGCCAGGGCGTCAATTAACTTTCCATCGAACATGAGTCCGACCGCACGCCCGACGTAGCCGCCGCATCCCTGCGGCTTGACCCGTTCCAGGGCGGCGAAGATCTTCTCGGCCCGCGCCGCGTCGCCAGTGGACGCAGCCATGAGGCCGATCTCGTACAACAGGCGAAGTTGCTCATTGGGCAGCGGCATCGGTTTTCCCTTTTCTTGAAAGAAGCTCCAGCAGGGCCCGGCCGCGCTGCGCGATCGGGCCATCCTTGGCCTGCGGGTCCGCATCCAGGCGGTCCAACATCCGCTGCAGCACCGGCGTCGCGGCGTCCGGCTTCTTGAGGCGCAGCAGGCAGTCGGCAATATCCAGCTCGTACTGGGCTTCACCCGGATGAAGCATGTTGAGAAACAGGAAAGTGAGCCCGGCCGCATCGTCGCGCCCAGCCGCCCGGTGGGCCTGTCCGAGTCCATACATGAAGCGCTTGTCTGCCGGCCGCGAGAGCGTCAGCAGGCCGAACAGGGGAAAGGCGCGGTCGATGCGACCCGCGCGCATTTCTTCAAGGGCGAGATCGAACAAGGACTCCAGGTCCGAGCTATCGATGCCCGTTCCTTCGGTGCGGGCCCGCAGGGCGGTCAATGCTTCGTCGGCAGATTGCCGGTGCGTGCGAGCGGTCGTGGCTTGCATGACGGGCCTCAGACGGTGACGTGACTCATGGACTGCAGAGTCCCTTGTGTGTCGTCCCTTGCGTTGCTCAGGACCGCGGCTGAATTCTGCTGAGCGGAGTCGGCAAGGCGTTCGAAGATCTTTGCAAGTTCGCTCTGGCCGGTGGCCCGCTTGCTTTTCTCCTTGCCTTCAGCCGTATCCATGTCCGCCGCGAGCGTCATCGTGGACCCAGCCGCCGAGGCGGAGCCTTGAACGACGGTGTTGGTGCCCTGGCCCAAGGCTGAAGCCGATTCCGAGTTGGCGGTCGCTACCTTCAGTCCCGTCATGGCGGCATCCGCTCTTACGGCGGCGCCTTCGGCAACGGCGCCGCCTTGCGCGGCTTGAGCCGATTCGACGGCGTGTGTCGCCTCAAAGCCAGCCGCTTGGGATGCATAGTGACCGGCGACCATTCCGCCGGCGACTTGCGCTGCTCCGCCCGCTATTTGCGCTGACGCGTTTGCATCCTGTGAGTCCTTTCGATTGTTTGCCGCACTGATGTCTTCCGTGATCTCCTCGTCCAGCGCCGCCATCTGATTGTTGAAGGCCGCGGCTTGCATGGCAACTGCACTCTCTTGCAGGAGTTGGTTGACCGCAAGCAACAAAAGAGTCATGGCCATCATCTGCTCGAAGTGGGCGGGGCCCGCCCTGTCGTCCGTGTTGGCGATGTCAATTGCTGCGACGAACGCCTGAAAATCGGCGAGATTTCCGGTTACCTTTTCCTGGATCAGATTGCCGAGCACCATCAGGAACTGCGCCTTCGGTGAATTCTGGACGGTTCCGGAGCCGAGGCTCGTGAAGAGCTTTTCGAATTCCTGTGCAAACGCATTGGCATTGGCCTGCACGGACTCCTTCACTGTTGTCCCATCACAGATGGCAGCATAGAGATACTGGTACTTCTCGACGAGTTTCTCCAGGTCCGCCTGGCTGGTCGCCGCACCCGAGGCGGTCGCTTTGCTGATGTTGGCGGTCACCTCTGCCCAATTCACTTCTTCGACCGGCTTCTCGCCGGTCGGCGTCGCGCGGATACCGGTGACGTAATATTGCGTGGTCAGTTTATTTGAGTTGACTTCGCTCATTTTTTTCCCTTCAAGGAAGCCCTGGCAGGCGTTGGTGTCAGCCGAAGTTGGCAGTGGTGGCCAGCATGCTGGCATTCTCATTCTTCAAGTCGTCCGCAATATTGGCATTCCGCTCATTGTTTGCCTTGCTCACGACGGGGAACATGGCGGTATACATGTCCATCAACTTCTGCACACCCGCCATATCCCGCTCGAGTTCCTTGCCCATCGCCACCAACATCGCCTTGTCGTGCTCTATCTCGGACATTGCCATGTTGTTAGCGCCTTGAGCGATGTTCACGCTTCCAGAAAAAAGCATATTGATGATCTGAATCACCTTTCCCATGGTTTGCGCCTTCTGGGCGGCGTCGCTCAGGCCAGCTCCGCCACCTGACAGGCCGGCGTAGATTCCCACCAGCACTGCGACGGCAATCGCGGCCTTCGATGCGTCATCGGAATCCATGCCCATCTGCTCCAGGGCCGCCGTCGTGGACGCACCAACCTCACCGACGTAATAACCCTTGAACTCCGGATCGGACATCGCCATGACGCCCGCAATGGCTGATTGCATGGCCATGATCCCGGCATACATCAGCGGCTTGCCCGCCAGCCCGCCAGACTTGTAGGCGACCACGCACGCGGCGACGCAGATGGCCGTCGCGACCACGAGTGAGCCGATCGCCTTCACCCATCCGATCGCGCGCGCCGCCTTCTGTTTGCGCTCCAGGCTCGCGGCTTTCTTGCAGTCCTCCTCGATCTGCTTGACGGCTTTTTCGCTGATTTCCTTCGCCAGTTCGCGTTGCCTTTGCACCCCCGCCATGAGGTTGTCCAGGAGCTGGTCCGACGCGAGTTGCTGCATGATCGCGGCCGCAACCATGCCCAAAGAGGCGCGTGGCAGTGTCTCCATCCACGGCAGGTCGAGTTCCGGAACCGGTTCACTGGCGTCAGCCAGAGGGACCACTTCGGCCTCGTTGGGAAGCGCATAGACGGCGAGAGCGCCCTGGCTTGCCTTCGGTCGGACCTGTGGAGCGGAATCAGCCTCGCTCTTCTGCGCAGTGCCGGCGGTTGAAGCCGTGAACGGAACGCTGCTGCTGGCGATGGAGGTCATGCGGTCCCCTTCCTGGCTTGTTGGCGCCGGATGCGCTCCACCAGCACGCGGGCACGCTCGATGACCGGCGGTGGCTCCGTGGCGCCGGGCGCCACCATGGGCTCGAGGCTCTCCAGGGCCTCGTCCAGGCGGCCCAGCTCCATGAGGCACTCGCAGGCATGCAGGACCGGCACGGAGTCGTCCAGGTCCAGCAAGGATGTCGCACCCCAGCAGGCGAGCGCCTGCTCGAAGCGTCCCTCCCGCTGCAGGCTGCTGGCCATGCCCTTGGCATAGCGCTTTTCATACGGGTCCAGGCTGAACAGCAGGCTGAACATCTGCGACGCCAGCCGGCAACGTCCGGCCTGGTAGTAGTCGTAGCCGATTCGATAAAGCGCCTCGTACTGCTGCGGCGTGACGCCGCGAAGTTGCCCGAGAGTGCCCCCTTGGAGCATGAACCTGGCCGCCTCGATGACGGGATCGGGAGCGAGGCTTTCGGCTGCCGCGCTGCTGGTGTTTTCAGATGGAGCAAGAGACGGGTTCATCTTCCGTTCCAGTTTCCGATCGTTTGCTTCCGCATGTCGCCCTCGCTCCTGTTCAATTCGCTCACCCAGTTGGTAACGAAGTCGGAAAGGCCTTTGTCCTTGCTGTACATAGTCATTATTTCCGACCCGTCTTGCTCCAAGACACGGAGCTTTCCTTCGAGCTTTTTGATTCCGGCCAGAAGCTCGGCGACGGGGGTATAAGGCCCTACGCCGCCCTGCATCTCCACTGAATTTTCATCCCAGTAATCCTTGAATTCTGAATTTTGCTTCGCCGAGAATGCCGCCAGTTCGTCAATTTTGTTCCTCCACCCGAGACTGGCGATCAGACTCCTAATTCCGTCCACACTCGTATGGTCAGAATCCCGTCCGATGCGGTCACAAA
>DAIMZU010000173.1:0-5976 GCA_036733845.1 Ramlibacter sp. | reverse complement strand
GGTGCGGGCCGGGCCCGTCCAGACGGTCTTGATGTTCATGAACTCGTGCAGTCCGAGCTGGCCCAGCTCACGGCCGTAGCCGGATTCCTTGGTGCCGCCGAAGGGCAGGCGAGGATCGGAGGCGACCATGCCGTTGACGAAGACGGCGCCTGCCTCGATCTCGTGGGAGAGGCAGCGCGCGAGTTCCGCGTCGCCGGTCCACAGGGCGGCACCCAGCCCGAAGCAGGTGCCGTTGGCCACGCGCACGGCCTCCTGGGCGTCCTTGACGCGCAGGATGGCCGCGGCAGGGCCGAAGGTTTCCTCGCGCGCGGCGGTCATTTCGGGCATGACATGGTCCAGCACCGTAGGCTGATAGAACGCGCCGGGGCGTGCATCGGGATTTCCACCGAGCAGCAGCCTGGCGCCTTCGCCGACGGACGCCTGCACCTGGGCGTGGAGCTCGTCGCGCAGGTTGGCGCGTGCCATCGACCCTTGCGTGGTGCCGCTGGCGAGCGGGTCGCCGACCACCAGCTTGCGCACGCCTTCGCAGAAGGCTTCGACGAAGCGGTCGGCCGCGGCGTTCTCGACAATGAAGCGCTTGGCGGCGATGCAGCTCTGGCCGGTGTTCTGGAACCTGGCCTTCACGGCCACCGCGGCCGCGGCCTCGACGTCGGCGTCGGCCAGCACGATGAACGGGTCGGAGCCGCCAAGCTCGAGCACCTGCTTCTTGAGCGCGTGGCCCGCCTCGGAGGCGATGCTGCGGCCCGCGGGCGTCGAGCCGGTGAACGTCACTGCGGCAATGCGGCGGTCGCGGATCAGCGCCGGAACCTCGGCCGAGCCGACCAGCAGCGTGCTGACCAGGCCCGCCGGGAGACCGGCGCGGATGAACACCTGCTCGATCGCCAGCGCGCACTGCGGCACGTTGCTCGCATGCTTGAGCACCAGGCCGTTGCCGCCGCTGAGCACCGGGGCCGCCGCGCGCATGACCTGCCAGAAGGGGTAGTTCCAGGGCATGACCGCCAGCACCAGGCCGAGCGGGTCGTAGACGATGCGGCTGTCGCTGGCGCTGCTGGCGACCACCTGGTCCTGCAGGAAGCCGGGCGCCGCCTCGGCATAGAAGTCGAAGTTCCAGGCGCACTTCTCGACCTCGCCCACGGCCTCGGCCAGTGGCTTGCCCATCTCGAGCGTGATGATGCGCCCGAGCCGTTCCTTGTCCCGTCGCAGTTCCTGGGCCACCTGGCGCAGCAGCGGCAGCCGCTGCGAGAGCGGCGTGCGGGCCCAGTCACGCTGGGCCTTCGCGGCGGCGGAGAGGCGGCGATCGATCTCGCCGGCGCCGTGCGCGTCGAAGCGTTCGAGCGTCTCGCCGGTAGCGGGGTTGAAGGAGACGAGTTGGCTCATGCGGAACTCCTTTCGCTCAGCGGGGCAATGCCCCATTCGCGGGCCAGGGTGTCGAGTTCGTCGACCAGTGCCGGCATCACCGGTACACCGGATTCTGCGTAGCGCTGGCGCTTGCCGTGGCTCTGCTCGCCCGGGATCCAGATGCGTTCTACGCCAGGCAGGCGCTGGCTGTTGCGGATGTCGCGCACCACGGTGTCCACGCGCTGCTTGATCTCCCTGGGGTCGCCGAACGCGGCCAGGTCGATCACCAGGATGGCCTGACCCGTGTTGGTCACGCTGACGTGGTCGGCGTTGAAGTCGATGACGTCGCGGCCCATGGCCCCGCCGCCCAGGGTGCCGGCCAGCAGGCCGACGATCAGCGCCAGCCCGTAGCCCTTGTAGCCGCCGATGGGCACCAGGAAGCCCTCGTCGGCGCGCTTGGGGTCGAGCAGGGGCTTGCCCTGCCGGTCGATCATCCAGCCCTCGGGCATCAGCTCGCCCTGCTTGGCCTTGGCCTTGACCTTGCCGTAGGCCGCCACGGTGGTGGCCATGTCCAACACCACCGGCGGCTCCTGGTCGGTGGGAATGCCGGCGGCGATGGGGTTGGTCGACAGCAGCATTTCCATGCCGCCCCACGGCGGCAGATGGTTGGCGTTGCCGACCGCGAAGTACAGGCCCAGCATGTCGTGCTCGAGCGGGCGCCGCGCGTACAGCGAGGCCGGTCCGGCGTGGTTGCTGTAGCGGGTGCTGACCCAGGCCACGCCGGCCTGCCGGGCCTTCTCGATGGCGATGTCCACCGCGCGTGTCACCACCAGGTGGCCCATGCCGTTGTCCCCGTCCACCACGGCCATGGCGGCCCGTTCCTGGACGACGCGGATCTCCGGGTGCTTGTTGATGCCACCGGCGCGGATGCGCTTGATGTAGTTCGGCAGGCGGATGATGCCGTGGCCGTCGGAGCCCTGCAGGTCGGCCTCGGCCATGAGGCGGGCGACCTGCGCGGCGTCGGCGGGCGGCAGGCCCTGGCTGGTGAAGGCAGCTTCCATGAACTGCCGCAGGGTGTCGTGGGGGAAGTGGCGTGGTGCGCTCATGGTCCGTAGGTTGGCCCTTGCGGATGCGCTTGTCCAATGCCACTTTCGCTGCTTGCCATATCATCTTGATATCGACAAGCATCCGGTGCTTTTGCCATGAACCTGCGCACACTCCGCTATTTCATCGTCGTGGCCGACGCCGGCAGCCTCACCGCGGCTGCCGCTGCCATACCGATCGCGCAACCCGCGCTCACCCGGCAGATGCGTGAGCTCGAAAGCGAAGTGGGTGCCCAGCTTCTGCAGCGGCTGCCGCGCGGGGTGCGGCTGACGCCCGCCGGGGTCACGCTGTACGAGTCGGCGCAGCGCATCCTGTCCGAGGCGGCGCGGCTGAAGCAGCGGCTCGCGCGCAGCCAGCACAGCGAGAAGGTCCAGGTCGTGCTCGGCGCCTCGCCGACCCTGGCCCGCCTGCTGCTGCCCGGCCTGTTCGAGAACTGCGCCACCTCGCTGGAGAGCATCGAGCTGCGCACCCGCGAGGCCTTCACCCCCCAGCTGCTCGACTGGCTCGAGCGCGGGATCATCGACATGGGCGTGGTCACCAACCCGGAGTCCGGCCGCCCCCTGTCGCTCCAGCCGCTGCTGGCCGAGCCCTTCGCGCTGGTGTCGCATGCCAGCATGCGCATCGGGCCGGTGGTGCCCTCGACGCAGCTGGCGCGCATCCCTTTGCTGATGACCAGCCTGCACCGCGGCATCGTCGAGCGACAGCTGCTGGCCGTGGGCAAGCAGCTGAACATCCAGTCCGAGATCGATTCGGTCGATTCGATCAAGGAGCTGGTCCTGCGCGGCCGCTGGGCGACCATCATGCCGGTCTCGGTGTTCAAGGAGAGTGCGGAGCGCATGCCGGGCTCGCCCATCGTGATGTCGGAGATCTCGGGGGTCCAGCTGCATCGCCAGCTGGTGCTGGCCTCGCGCCTGGAGCCGCGCTCGGCGCCCGCGGTGGCGCTGGTGCAGGAGCTCGTCGAGGCCGAGTTCGCGCGGCTGATGCGCCGCGGCATCTTCAGCTTCGGGCATGCGGAGGTGCCCGCGCCCGTGGAGTGATCGATCGATCAGCAATCGACACGTCGCGCGACATGCTGTCACAATCCGCGCGAAGGCGCCTCGGCGGCGCCACGGAGCATGCACATGGCGCTGTCGCTCAACCATTTTTCGATCCGCACCACTGACCTCGAAGCCACCCGCCGCTTCTATGTGGACCTGCTGGGGCTGACCATCGGTCCCCGGCCCGAGTTTCCGTTCCCCGGCCTGTGGCTGTACCAGGGGCCGCACGACGTCTATGTCAATGCGGCGGTCCATGTGATCGGCATCGACCCGAATGACGGGCGCGGGCTGGTGGGCTACCTCGGCGATCGCGACGAGCGGGCGCTGCGGGGCAGCGGGGCGGTCGACCACCTGGCGTTCTTCGCCACCGAATTGCCGGACATGATGCGCCGGCTGGCCGCCGCTGGCGTCGAGCCGCGCGAACGCACCGTGCCGGGGCTGGGGCTGCACCAGCTGTTCCTGGACGACCCCAACGGCATTGTCGTGGAGCTCAATTTCCCGGCGGGCGAGAAGCAGGCCTGGGACGCTGCCCAGGCCGCGCAGGCCTGAGGGAGCGGCGCCTTGGCTCGCATCCTCATTGCCGGCGGTTCGCTCGGTGGCCTTTTCGCCGCCAACATGCTGTGGCGCGACGGCCACGACGTCCTCGTGCTGGAGAAGGTACGCGGCGACATGAACGGCCGCGGCGCGGGCATCGTGACCCACGACGCCCTGGTCGAGGCGTTGGCGCGGGCCGGCATCGGACCGCAGGATGCCACCCTCGGGGTCGAGGTGCCGGGACGGGTCCTGCTGCGCGAGGATGGCAGCACGCACACGCACCTGGAGATGCCCCAGGTCCTGACTTCCTGGAGCCGCCTTTACGAGCTTCTGCGCAAGGCCTTTCCTGCCGAGCGCTACCTGCAGGGCGTCTCTGCCCTTCGCGCCGAGGACACCGGGGTCGGCGTGGTGCTGCATGCCGATCAAGACGGGCGGCCCGTGCACTGGGAGGGCGATCTGCTCGTGGCGGGCGATGGCATCCGCTCGACCCTGCGGCAGCAGCTGTTCTCCCACGTTCAGCCGCGCTATGCCGGCTACGTGGCCTGGCGCGGCGTGTGCGACGAGGCCGTGCTGTCACGCCACACCCTCGAGAGCCTGTTCCCGTACTTCGGATTCAGCGTACCGCCGTCGGAGCAGATGATCGGCTACCCCGTGGCCGGCCCCCGCAACGAGACCGGGCCGGGCCAGCGCGCCTACAACTACGTCTGGTACCGGCCCGCCCCCGAAGGCGAGCCGCTGCGCGCGCTGCTGACCGATGCCGACGGGCAGCACCATCCCCAGGGCATTCCGCCGAACAAGGTGTCCTGGCGCCAGGTTGCGCGCATGCGCGAGGACGCGCAGCGGCTGCTCGCGCCACAGTTTGCCGAGATCGTGCAGAAGACGGCCATGCCCTTCCTGCAGCCGATCTTCGACTTGGTCAGCGAGCGCCTGTGTGCCGGGCGCATCGTGCTGATGGGCGACGCTGCCTTCGTCGGACGGCCTCACATCGGCATGGGCGTGACCAAGGCGGCGCAGGATGCGCAGGCCCTCGCCGACGCGGTGCGGCAGATGGGGCCGACGCCGCAGGCCCTGCAACACTACGAGACCCTTCGCCTGCCGGCGGGACGCAACGCCGTCGCGCGCGCACGCTGGCTGGGCGCCTACCTCGAGGGCCGGGCACCGGCCGGCTTTACCGAAGCCGAGCGCCTGCGCATGGCCATCGAGGAAACCGCCATCGACCTCGGGCGCTACGGTGCCCGCTCACACTTCAAGGAAACGACCGAATGAATCCATCCGCGGACCGGCTTCCGCCGATCCCCACCGATGAGTGGACCGCCGAGCAGCGCGCCTGCGCCGAGGAGATCATTGCCGGCCCCCGCGGCGCGGTGATCTCGCCCTTCGTGCCCATGCTGCGCAGCCCCGAGTTCTGCACGCACGCGCAGCGCCTGGGCGAGTACCTGCGCTACCGCAGCGCCATCGGCCTGCGCCTGTCCGAGCTGGCCATCCTGGTCACGGCCAAGCACTGGCAGCAGCAGGTCGAATGGTCGATCCATGCGCCTATCGCGATGAAGGCGGGCATCGCGCCCGCCGTGGTCGACGCCATCGCCGCGGGGCAGGAGCCGCCGCTTGCAGCGGAAGACGAGCGGGTGGTCTACGCGTTCTCCCGCCAGTCCCTGCAGGACCGCCAGGTCGACGACGTCACCTGGGCACGTGCCCAGGCCCTGTTCGGCGAGCACGGCGTGGTCGACCTGATGGGGGTGGTGGGCTACTACACGATGCTGTCGGTGGTGATGAACGGCGCCCACACGCCGCCGCCGCCAGAGTGCGGCATGCGGTTGCCGGAGGTCTGAGGCGCAGGCGGAACCGGCGGTATGTGAATGCGGGCCGCAGAAGCGCGAAGGGGTTGCGATTTCTCGCAACCCCTTCCATGTTTTGGCTCCCCGACCTGGGCTCGAACCAGGGACCTACGGATTAACAGTCCGGC
>DAIMZU010000172.1:0-5977 GCA_036733845.1 Ramlibacter sp. | reverse complement strand
CTTGAAGGGGTGCATCAGAAGTTCCCCACGATGAAATCCTTGAAGCGGCCGAACGCGGTCTTGACCGAGCCGCTCTTCTGGGCCACCTTGAACCCGCGCAGGCGCGCCAGCCGCGCCTCCTCGAGCTGACCCATGACGGTCGCGGCGCGCGGCTGCGCCACCATGTCCGACAGCGCGCCCACGTACTTGGGCATGCCCCGCCGCACCGGCTTGAGGAAGATGTCCTCGCCGAGTTCAACCATGCCGGGCATGACGGCGCTGCCGCCGGTGATCACGATGCCGGAGGAGAGCACTTCCTCGTAGCCCGACTCGCGGATCACCTGCTGCACGAGCGAGAAGATCTCCTCGATGCGCGGCTCGATCACGCCGGCCAGCGCCTGCTTGGACAGCATCCGCGGGCCGCGGTCGCCCAGTCCCGGCACCTCGACCTGCTGCTCGGGGTCGGCGAGCAGCTGCTTGGCGCAGCCGCTGTCGACCTTGATGTCCTCCGCGTCCTTCGTGGGGGTGCGCAGGGCCATCGCGATGTCGCTGGTGATCAGGTCGCCCGCAATGGGAATGACGGCCGTGTGGCGGATCGCACCGCCCGTGAAGATCGCCACGTCGGTGGTCCCGGCGCCGATGTCCACGCAGGCGACGCCCAGCTCCTTCTCGTCCTCGGTGAGCACAGCCTGGCTCGACGCCAGCGGGTTGAGCATGAGCTGCTCCACCTCCAGGCCACAGCGGCGCACGCACTTGACGATGTTCTCGGCCGCGCTCTGCGCGCCGGTGACGATATGGACCTTGGCCTCCAGCCGGATGCCGCTCATGCCGATCGGCTCCTTGACGTCCTGCCCGTCGATGACGAACTCCTGCGGCTCGACCAGCAGCAGCCGCTGGTCGGTCGAGATGTTGATCGCACGGGCGGTCTCGACCACGCGGGCGACGTCGGCTGGCGTGACTTCCTTGTCCTTGACGGCCACCATTCCGCTCGAGTTGATCCCGCGGATGTGGCTGCCGGTAATGCCGGTGTACACCCGCGTGATCTTGCAGTCGGCCATCAGCTCGGCCTCCTTCAGCGCCTGCTGGATGCTCTGCACCGTCGCGTCGATGTTGACCACGACCCCGCGCTTGAGGCCATTGGACGGCGACACGCCGAGCCCCGCCAGCTTCAGCTCGCCACCGGGCATGACCTCGGCCACCACCACCATGACCTTGGCGGTGCCGATGTCCAGGCCGACCACCAGATCCTTGTATTCCTTTGCCATCGTGGTCCTCTTTATTTCTTCTGTGCGTCCGCACCGACCGTGCTGACGCCCCTCAATCGGATTGCATAACCGTCGGCGTGCCGCAGGTCGGCCGCCACCAGGGCCTCGGGCCGCCGGCCGTAGCGGGATGCGGCCTGGGTGATCGTCGTCACGAACTGCTCCGTGCGCTGGACCACTTCCGCGGTGCTGCCGCGGCCCAGCTCGAGCCGCGCGCCGGTGTCGAGCACCGCGTTCCAGCTGCCGCGCCCGGTCAGCGTGAGCGACTCGACACGCAGGTCGAGGTGCTCGAACAGGGGGGCGATCGCCTGCCAGGTCGCGAGGACCTCGCGCGCCTGGGCTTCGGGTCCGGACAGCCGCGGCAGCGCGTCGCCTTCCACGTCGCCCGGGTTGGCCTCGAAGACCTCTCCGAAGCTGTTGACCAGCACGCTGCCGCCGTCGACTCCCCAGAAGGCAACCGCGCGGTGCTCTTCCAGGGTGACGCGCAGCACATTCGGGAACTCGCGCCGCACGACCGCGCGCCGGACCCAGGGGATGTCCTCGAACGCATCGCGGGCCTGCGCCAGGTCCACGGTCAGGAAGTTGCCCGACAGGCGCGAGGCCACGTTGGCCCGCAGCGTCGCGACGCTGCTGTGGGCCACTTCGCCCTCGACGACGATGCGCGTGACGGCGAACAGGGGTTGCCGCGCAGCCCACCCGAGCGCCGCCGCCGCCATGGCGATCGCGACCGCCGCGTAAAGCAGCGAGGCGACCGCGTTCATGAGGCGAACGTCGACGGGAAGCGGCTGGGCGGCGGCGCTCATGGGCGATTCCCCTGGCCGGCCTGGTCGAGGCTCGCCGAGGCGAGCAGTCGCAGGCACAGGTCCTCGTAGCTGATGCCGGCGGCGGCCGCCGACATCGGCACGAGCGAATGCCCGGTCATGCCCGGCGAGGTGTTCAGTTCGAGCAGCCAGGGCTTGCGGTCGGCGTCGATCATCACGTCCGCACGGCCCCAGCCGCGGCAGCCCAGCACGCGGTAGGCGCGCAGGACGATCTCCTGGATGGCGGCCTCCTCTCCGGCCGGAAGGCCGCAGGGCACCAGGTACTGCGTGTCGTCGGTGAAGTACTTGTGCTGGTAGTCGTAGTTGCCGTCCGGCGCGACGATGCGGATCACCGGCAGCGCGCGCGCAGCGTCAGCCGCGCCGAGCACCGGGCAGGTGACCTCATCGCCGGCGATGAACTGCTCGCACAGCACGTCGCAGTCGAGGGCTGCCGCGGCCTCGACCGCGGCAGCCATCTGGCCCGGTTCGGTGACCTTGGTCAGCCCGATGGACGAGCCCTCGCGGGCCGGCTTGACGATCAGCGGCAGGCCCAGCTCGCCGGGCACGGCCTGAACCTGCGCGGGCGTGCACTGGCCCTTGCGCAGCAGCACGTAGCGCGGCGTCGGCAGGCCCTCGGCCAGCCAGACGCGCTTGGTCATGACCTTGTCGATCGCCAGCGCGGACGCCATGACGCCAGAGCCGGTGTACGGGATGCCCAGCAGCTCGAGCGCACCCTGCACCGTGCCGTCCTCGCCGAAGCGGCCGTGCAGCGCGATGAACACCCGCTGGAAGCCGCGGTGCTTCAGTTCCGACAGGTCCCTCTCGGCGGGATCGAAGGCGTGCGCGTCGACGCCTCGGCCCTGCAGCGCCTTGAGCACGCCGGTTCCGGACATCAGCGACACCTCGCGCTCGGCGCTGCGGCCCCCCATCAGGACCGCGACCTTCCCGAAGTCGGCGGGGTTCATGCGGCACCTCCTGCGGACTCGACCAGGCGCGCCGGCACGCCGCCGATCGAGCCCGCGCCCATGCACATCACCACGTCGCCGTCTCGCGCGAGGCCGAGGATGGTGGCGGGCATGTCGGCGATGTCACTGACAAACACCGGCTCCACCTTGCCCGCGACGCGCACCGCCCGCGCGAGCGAGCGTCCATCAGCGGCGACGATCGGGGCCTCGCCGGCCGCATAGACCTCGGCCAGCAGCACGGAGTCGGCCTGGCCGAGCACCTTGACGAAGTCCTCGAAGCAGTCCCGGGTGCGGCTGTAGCGGTGCGGCTGGAAGGCCAGCACGATGCGGCGGCCCGGAAAGGCTCCGCGGGCGGCGGCGACCGTGGCAGCGATCTCGACCGGGTGGTGGCCGTAGTCCTCGATGACCGTGAAGCGGCCCCCGCCCTGCGCCGGCGGCACAGGCAGGTCGCCGTAGGACTGGAAGCGCCGGCCGACACCGTGGAATTCGGCCAGCGCCTTGCACACCGCCTCGTCGGGAACGTTCAGCTCGACCGCGACCGCGATGGCCGACAGAGCGTTCAGCACGTTGTGGTGGCCGGGCAGGTTCAGGCGAACGTGCAGGTCGGGCAGCGTCACGCCGTTGCGGCGCTGCGCGGTGAAGTGCATCTGGGCGCCCACCGCGCGGATGTCCACCGCCCGCACCTGCGCGTCCTCGCTGACGCCATAGCTGGTGACGGGGCACTGCACCTCGGGGACGATCGCGCGCACCGCCGGGTCGTCGATGCACAGGATCGCCGTGCCGTAGAAAGGCATGCGGTGGAGGAAGTCGACGAAGGCGCCCTGGAGCCGGCCGAAGTCGTGGCCGTAGGTCTCCATGTGGTCGGCGTCGATGTTCGTGACCACCGACATCACCGGCATCAGGTTCAGGAAGGAGGCGTCTGACTCGTCGGCCTCGACCACGATGTAGTCCCCGGCGCCCAGCCTGGCGTTGGCCCCGGCGCTGTTCAGGCGCCCGCCGATCACGAAGGTGGGATCCAGCCCGCCTTCGGCCAGGATGCTGGCGACCAGGCTGGTGGTGGTGGTCTTGCCGTGGGTGCCGGCAATCGCGATGCCCTGCTTGAGCCGCATGAGCTCGGCCAGCATCATGGCGCGGGGCACGATCGGGATCTTGCGCGCGCGCGCCGCGACCACCTCGGGGTTGTCGGGGCGCACGGCGGTGGACGTGACGACCGCGTCGGCGTCACGGATGTGGGTGGCATCGTGGCCGATGCAGGTGCGGATGCCCAGGCCCTGCAGGCGGCGCAGCGTCGGGCTGTCGGACAGGTCCGATCCCGAGACCTCGTAGCCGAGGTTGGACAGCACCTCGGCAATGCCGGACATGCCGGCACCTCCCACGCCCACGAAATGAATGTGTCGGACGGCGTGTTTCATGTCTTGTTGGTCAGTTCTTCGCAGGCGGCCACGATCTCGGCCGTCGCGTTCGTCTTCTGCATGGCCTTGGCGGCGCTCGCCTTGGCGATCAGCTCCGCGCGGTTCACGCGGCCGAGCAGGTCAGCCAGCCATTGCGGGGACAGGTCGCGCTGCTGCACCAGCCAGCCGCCTCCGGCGTCGACGATGAAGCGCGCATTGGTGGTCTGGTGGTCGTCGACCGCGTGGGGGAACGGCACGTACACCGCTGCGGCACCGACGGCCGCGATCTCGGTGACGGTGCTCGCGCCCGCGCGGCAGACGATGAGGTCGGCGTCGGCGAAGGCACGGGCCGTGTCCTCGATGAAGGGGGTGAGTTCAGCCACGACGCCCGCCTGCGCATAGTTGGCGCGCAGCGCGTCGATCTGTTTCTCGCCGCTCTGGTGAAGCACCAGAGGCCGGTGGGATTCGGGCAGAAGGGCCAGGGCCTGGGGCACGATCTCGTTGAGTGCCTGCGCGCCCAGGCTGCCGCCCACGACCAGCAGGCGCAGCGGACCGGTGCGCTCGCCCAGGCGCTCCTGCGGGCTCGGCTGGCGCAGGAAGCCCGCGCGCAGCGGGTTGCCGACCCACGCCGCCTTGGGCAGCACATCGGGGAAAGCCGTGAAGACCCGGTCGGCCACGCCGGCGAGCACGCGGTTGGCCATGCCGGCGCGCGAATTCTGCTCGTGCAGAACCAGGGGCTTGCCCGCGAGCACGCCCATCATGCCGCCCGGAAAGGTGATGTAGCCGCCAAGACCCAGGACGACGTCCGGGCGCACCCGGCGCACCACGCGCATGCTTTGCCAGAACGCCTTCTGCAGGCGCAGCGGGAGCATCGCGACGGTGAGCGCGCCCTTGCCCCGGACGCCGGAGAACTCGACCGGCTCGAAGGCGAATCCACGCGGCGGCACGAGCCGGCTTTCCATGCTGTCGGGGGCACCCAGCCAGTGGACGGTCCATCCGCGATCGCGCAGCGCCTCGGCCACGGCGAGTCCCGGGAAGATGTGCCCGCCGGTGCCGCCGGCCATGACCAGGGCGGTCTTCATGGACGCCCTCCCCGCATGAGGACGCGGTTCTCGAAGTCGATCCGCAGCACCACGGCCACCGCGACCAGGTTCAGCAGGATGGCCGAGCCACCGTAGCTCATGAGCGGCAGCGTGAGGCCTTTGGTGGGCAGCGCACCGAGGTTCACCCCCATGTTGATGAAGGCCTGGAAGCCGATCCAGATGCCGATGCCCTGTGCAACGAGGCCGGCGAACAGCCGGTCCATGGCGATGGCCTGCCGCCCGATGTGCATGATGCGCCGCGTGAGCCAGAAGAAGGCTCCGATGACGACCAGCAGCCCGATGAAGCCGAACTCTTCGCCGATGACCGCCAGCAGGAAGTCGGTGTGGGCCTCGGGCAGCCAGTGCAGCTTCTCGACGCTGCCGCCCAGCCCGACGCCGAAGATCTCGCCACGGCCGATCGCGATGAGCGCGTGCGACAGCTGGTAGCCCTTGCCGAGCGCATGCTTCTCGCTCCACGGATCGAGGTACGCGAAGATG
>DAIMZU010000171.1:0-5977 GCA_036733845.1 Ramlibacter sp. | reverse complement strand
GATCTCGCCCATCCAGATGAACAGCGGCAGCGCCGTCATGGTCCAGCTCGCGCTCGACGACCAGCTGGTGGTGGCCAGGATGGAGCCGGCCGGCGCATCGGCCAGGAACATTCCGACCACGCCCACGCCGAGCAGGGCCGGGCCGATCCACACGCCCATGGCCAGCAGCAGGAACAGGGTGCCGGTAAGTGCGACAGCGATCCAGTGCAGTTCGGTCATTCGCTCAGCTCCGCGCCGCCGGCCGTCTCGAAGCGCTGGCCGCGCAGGACGCAGACCATCCGCTCGGTGAAGGCCACCACCAGCAGCACCGCACCCAGCGCCATCGGCAGTTGCGGCAGCCACATCGGCACCGGCACCAGCCCTTGCGAGACTTCATTGAAGCTGTAGCTCTCCCAGACAAAGAGCACGCAGAACCACGCCAGGTACGCCGAGATGGCCAGCGCGGTGGCCGTTGACAGCACCTCCATCGCACGCCGGGCGGCGGACGGCACGAAGCGCATGGCCACCTGCACGCGGATGTGCGCGCCGGCATGGAGCGCATACGACAGGCCGAAGAAGCCTGCCGCCGCCATCGCCCAGGCGGCGAACTCCTCGGCATCGCGAACGGTGGTGCCCAGGTTGCGGGCGATCACCTGCGCCAGGATCAGGCCGCAGATCAGGACCAGGCAGAACGCGGACAAGTAGCCCGCGACCCGATAGAGAAAGTGCAGCCTGCTCATGGCCTCAGCGCCGGATCTTGTCCAGCAGGGCCTTGCCGTCGGCGCCAGCCTTCTTCAGCCACTCCTCCGCCATGGTTTCGCCGATCTTGGCGAGCTCGGCTTCCATGGCCGGCGGCGCCTTGCCCACGACCATGCCGTTCCTGGCCAGCGTGTCGGTCAGCGTGCTGGTCTGCTTGCGCGCCTCGTCCCAGCCGCGCTTTTCGGCGGCGGCAGCGGCCTCGAGCACCGCCTTCTGCGACGCGGGCGACAGCCGCGCGAAGGCACGCGCGTTGACCATGGTCACGTTCTTGGGAATGAAGGCCTGCACGTCGTAGTAGTACTTGGAGAAGTCCCAGGCCTGCGAGTCGACGCCTGTGGCCGGCGAGGTGATCATGGCTTCGATCAGGCCGGTGCCGAAGGCCTGCGGCACGTCACCCGAATTCACCGTGGTCGGCGAGGCGCCCATCAGCTGCACCAGGCGCGAGGTGGCGGCGTTGTAGGCGCGGAACTTCATGCCCTTGAAGTCGGCCATGCTCTTGACCGGCACCTTGGTGTAGATGCCCTGGGGCGGCCACGGCACGCTGTAGAGCAGCTTGATTCCCTGCTTGGCCAGGCGTTCCTCGATGGCGGGTCGGCTCGCGTCCCACAGTCGCTTGGCGCTGTCGAAGTCGCGTGCCAGCAGCGGCACCGCATCGACTTCGTACATGGCGTCCTCGTTGCCGAGCACCGAGATGAGCACGTCGCCGACCGGCACCTGCCCCGTCTGCACCGCGCGCTTGAGTTCGGGCCGCTTGAACAGTACGGAGTTGGAATGGACCTTGATCTCCAGTTCGCCCTTGGTGGCCTTGGCCACGTCATCGGCGAAGCTCTTGGCGACGACGGTGATGTAGTTGCCATCAGGCTGCTCGGCGGACATGTTCCAGCGCTCGGCGGCCTGGGCGGGCAGGACCGCGGAGGCGGCGACCGCGCAGGCAGACAGGAGGATGCGTCGATTGAAGTTCATGCGTTTTCTCCAGGTTGAAAACTCGGTCAGGCACCCAGTCGCCAGAGCAACTGGAACAGGTACACCTCGCTGGCGGCGACGCCACACGCAGCAGCCAGGGCTTCGGCCTGCTGGCGCGCGGCTTCAGGGCGGGAGGCCTCGATCATCACCAGCGCGTCGGCCGGTGCGGGGACGGCATCGGCCGTCACGGGCGTGGACAGGGCGGCGTCGGTGCGCAGCAGTGCGCCGCGGACGATGAAGTCCTGGTCCACCACCTCGCGAAGACCCTGCTCCAGACGGCTCAGGGTGGCGGGGTCAGCCACCGCTGCGGCGGGCAGCACGAAGGCCGCCAGTGCGCCGCCCTCGCCCTCCCCGGTCTCCAGCACCAGGGCGCCCACGCGCCGCTGGGTGCCGCGCATGCGCTTGAAGTTCTCGAGCGACCACGGCGTCTGGTTCGCGAACGCGGTGGCATAAGGCCTGGAGCGGAAGACGTCCAGGGCGTCCGTGAAGTACAGGGCCAGGTAGGGCCGCGGGCACGGGCCGATGGCGGCGAAGCGGCGGGCGTTCTGGAAGCCGGGAATGGCGACCCGCTCCTGCATGTGCTCGCGGTCGTACCAGCGGTTGAAGTCGGGTTCGTGGGCCGGATCGATGTCGGTCCAGATGGAGAGCAGGCCGCGAGGCGTGGCTGGAGTCATGGAGACGGGGTCCCTGGAAGAAATGCTCGGTCGTGCCAGTATCCGAGCCCCGGTCGGCGCTGTCCAACAAAGAAAAGTGAGCGCAGGTCATCGAAAAAACCGCGCACTGCCCAGGTGCAAGGGTTATCCCGTACGCACCGGAATCGCCCAGGGATCGGCGGCATCGGTGGCGCTGGGCAGGCGGGCCACGTGGGCCGGCAGGTCGGACGCGAAGTCCTGCGCGGTCTGCTGTGCCAGCGTGGCGATCTCATGGATCAGGGGCGTTTCGCCGCCGCGCAGGGAGCACACGAGGGGCATGTCGGGCATGTGGGTGTCGGTGCGCAGCATCTCGATGGCGCCCTCACCGAGTTCACGCTGGATGATGGCCGGCGGCAGCATCGCAACCCCGAAGCCGTCGACCACCAGGCGCACCATCGCAGACACTGAGGTCATGCAGTTGATGTGCACGCGCGTGCCCACCCGCTCGCTGAACAGAAGCTCCAGGAACCGGTGCGGTCCGGAATTGCGCGAGAAGCTCAGCACCGGGAAATGGGCGAGGTCCTGCAGTGTCAGCCGCTCACCGTGCAGCTGCAGCGAACGCGCACCGACCCAGCACATCGGGAAGGCGCACAAGGGAAGGTTCTGCACCCCGGGGCCGAGCACGTGGTCGGTGTGCAGGATGAGGTCGAGATGGCCCTTGCCGAACTGCTCGATCAGCTTGATGGTCGTGTCCCCCGACAGTTCCACCTCCAGCTGGGGATAGCTGCCGTGGATGCGCGACATGAGCTGCGGAAACCACGAGTGGATGATCGACTCGATGACCCCGATGCGGATCACGCCGGTATAGAGCTCCCGGTTCTTGAGGCTGCCCTGCATCTCGTGCATGGTGCGCACCAGGCGTTCGGAAAACGCCAGCGCCTTGCTGCCATCCAGCGTTAGCGTGACCGCGCGGTCTCCGCGCTCGAACAGGCGCACCCCCAGCTCCTGTTCGAGCGCCGCGATCCGGCTGGACACCGCAGCCTGGGTGGTGTGGAGCTTCTCGGCCGTGAGACGGAAATTCCGCAGCTTCGCCAGCCACACGAAGGTCTCCAGGAAGCGCATGTTCATGCCGGGATGCTAGCCCAGCGAATGGGCTTAGCCAACCCGCGGGTGAGTCGAATCGATCGCGGTGGCATGTTGGGCCGCCTGGCGGGTCAATGGGCCGCCCCGCCCCCCGCTGATCATGGCGTCGAAATGCCGCCTTGAGCGCCCGGCAACGTGAGCCGAAAGCGGGCCAGCGCAGTGTTGTCTTCCCACTGGATGGCAAGCTCGACCGCTGCGTCGCCTGTCAAGGGCTCATGGCCATCGATTATGTTCGTCAATAGTCGAGGCCCTTCGGCCAATTGCACCAGGGCGACGTTGTAGGGCAGGCGGTCCTCGAATGCCGGGTGGTAGGCTATGTGATAGACGACCCAGGACAGGAGGATGCCTTTGCCGCTAGCGCGTTCCCAGCGGGGGTCTGGTGCGAGGCACACGGGACAATGGCGGCGTGCCGGCAGCCACGCATTGCCGCAGTTACAGCGCTGGAACACAAGGTGGCCTTCCCGCAGCGCATCCCAGTAGGGACGACTCAGTTCCGTGACCTCCGGTGCGGGCATCTCCATTTCAATTCCCCAGCAGGAGCGTGCCATGCGTGTGCATGGTGCCGCCCTGATTGCTCACGACGCACAACTTCGCACCCGGCACCTGCAGGCGAGCCGTGCCGCGCATCTGTCGAACGCCCTCGATGATCAATTGGAGACCTGGCATGCCAGTTTCCGAGAGCAGCCCGCCGCTGGTGTTCACCGGCAGCCTGCCGCCGTGCTCGATCGCCCCGTCGGCCACGAATGAACCGGCCTCCCCCTTGCGGCAGAAGCCGTAGTCCTCAAGTGTCATTAGCACCGTCACGGTGAAGCAGTCGTACAACTGCGCCACATCGACATCCTCGGGCCTGGCCCCGGCCATCTGGAAAGCCGTTGCGGCAGCCCGCGCGGCCTCGGTTGAAGTCAGCGTGGGTCGGTAAGGCACTTCATACGAGCTCTGGCCATGGCCGAAGCCCAGCACTGGAACCGCTTGTGCGACCCCGAGTTCACGCGCGCGACGGGCGCTCATCACGACCAGCGCAGCGCCACCGTCGGAAACCAGCGCGCAATCGTCCTTGCGCAGTGGATCCACCACCCAGGGCGAGGCCATGTACTTGTCGAGGTCCAGCGCTGCGCGCAGCTGGGCGGCCGGGTTGCCCGCACCGTGCTTGCGGCTGGCGATGGCGACCGCTGCAAAATCTTCGGGGCGGGTGCCGTACTCGATCATGTGCCGCCGGTGGATCATGGCGTAACCGGCGGCCGTCGAAAACCAGCCGTAGGCTGCGTCGTCGCCGCGCGGGCGTGCGTACACCGCCCGGTTGCCCGACCGCGGGTTGTCGGCGTAGCAGACCAGCGCGACATCGCACTGCCCGGCCTCGATGGCCATGATGGCGAAGGACAGCAGGGTGATGTTCGCCGCGCCGCCCTGGTCCCAGCAGCCGCCCATGCGCGGCATGATGCCCAGCGCCTCGGCGACCTTCTGTCCGAACATGAACTGGTGCGCCGACGTGGGCACCTTGACGAAGACCGCGTCGACCACGGACTTGTCGATGCCGGCGTCGGAGAGCGCGTTGCGGCACGCCTCCACGTTCAGGGAAACCGTGTCGCTGCCCGGCAGCTTGCCGAAAGCGGTGTGGCCGATGCCGGCGATGACGTGGCGTCCGCTCAGGCCCATGCTCAGTTCCCCGTGAAGCGCGGCGGGCGCTTGTCGGCGAAGGCCTGCTTGCCTTCGGCCGCGTCGTCGGTGCGCTGCAGGATACTCTGCACCAGCTGCTCGAATCGCAACCCGGCCGCCAGGCCGTCCTGCTGGCCGCGCAATGCCAGTTCCTTGATCGCCTGCACCGCGAGCGGGGCATTCGCGGCGACGCGCCGCGCAAGTTCGATCGCCGTCGCCATGACCTGGTCCGCCGGCACCACGCGATTGACCAGGCCCCAGCGTGCCGCCGTCTGAGCGTCGATCGAATCTCCGATCAGCAGCATCTCCATGGCGATCGCGTGTGGCAGTTGCGCCGGCAGGCGCTGGGTCCCGCCGTTGGCCGGGATGATCCCGCGCTTGACCTCGCTGAGCGCGAAGGTCGCGTGGTCGGCGGTCACGCGCAGGTCGGTCGCGAGCATCAAGGTCATGCCCCCCGCCAGGCAGTGCCCGTTGATGGCGGCGATGACGGGCTTGAACACCTCCAGGCCGCGGTTCAGGAGCATTCCCTTCTGCGTCTGCCACAGCTGCGACATCGGCACCTTGCGTCCGATCCAGGACTTCAGGTCGGCCCCCGCACTGAACACCTTGTCGCCCGCGCCGGTCACGATGGCCACGCGAATGGCGTCATCGTCGCGCACGCGCACCCAGGCCTCGGACAGCGCCTGGTAATGCTCGGCATCGAGCGCGTTGCGCTTTTCAGGCCGGTTCAGCGTGATGACGGCGATGCCGCCATCGAGGACGTCGAGGTCGATGGACATGGGCTTACCCTTGGCGGTCAGCGCCCGCCCAGCAGCTGGCGGGCCAGGACCATGCGGTGCACCTCGGAG
>DAIMZU010000170.1:0-5981 GCA_036733845.1 Ramlibacter sp. | reverse complement strand
GTCAAAGTGCCGGTGATCGCCGCCGGCGGCATCGGCGATGCCGAGGGCGTGGCGGCGGCGCGTGCGCTGGGGGCTTCCGGCGTGCAGGTGGGCACGGCCTACCTGCTGTGCCCGGAGGCGACCACGAGCGCGCTGCACCGTGCCGCCTTGTCGAGCCCGGCCGCGCAGGTGACCGCGCTGACGAACGTGTTCACCGGCCGGCCAGCACGCGGCATCGTCAACCGCGCCATGCGAGAGCTTGGCCCCGTGAGCACGGCCGCTCCGGCGTTTCCTGTGGCCAGTGCGCGCATGGGCGCCCTGCGTGCTGCTGCCGAGGCAAAGGGCAGCAGCGACTTCTCACCGCTGTGGTCGGGTCAGAATGCTGCCGCCTGCCAGGCCCGGCCCGCGGGTGAGCTGACGCGAGAACTGGCACGCGGCTGGGGCGACTGAGGCGGCGGGTTTCGCCGCAGAATGGGGTCGGCTTTCATCGAGGACCCCATGCCCACCCGCACCGAGCACGACACTTTCGGCCCCATCGAGGTTCCCGCCGACCGCCTGTGGGGTGCGCAGACGCAGCGCTCGCTGCACCACTTCGATATCTCCGGCGAGCGGCAGCCGCCTGAGCTGCTGCGCGCGCTGGTGCAGGTCAAGCGCGCCTGCGCGGTGGTGAATGCGTCGATGGGGCTGCTCGATTCGCGCACTTCGCAGGCCATCGTCGACGCCGCCGACGAGGTCCTGGCGGGGAAGCACCCCGACGAGTTCCCGTTGGTGGTGTGGCAGACCGGGTCCGGCACGCAGACGAACATGAACGTCAACGAGGTGCTGGCCAACCGCGCGAGCGAGCTGCTGGGCGGTCCGCGCGGGTCAGGTCGTCGGGTGCATCCGAACGACGAGGTCAACCGCAGCCAGTCGTCCAACGATGTCTATCCCACGGCCATGCACATCGCGGCCCTGGAGGGCATCCGCCACGGGCTGCTGCCGTCGCTGGAACGGCTGCGCGCCACGCTCGAGCGGAAGGCCGGCGACTTCCGCGACATCGTCAAGGTCGGCCGCACACACCTGCAGGACGCCACGCCCCTGACGCTCGGCCAGGAGTTCTCAGGCTATGTGGCGCAGCTCGCGCAGGCGGCGCGGCACATCGATGCGACGCAGGATCATTTGGCCGAACTGGCGCTCGGCGGAACCGCCGTGGGCACCGGCCTGAATGCCCCGGCCGGGTTTGCGGACCGGGTCGCCGCCGAACTGGCTCGCCTGACCGGCCTGCCGCTGGTGAGTGCGCCCAACAAGTTCGAGGTGATGGCGGCTGCCGATGCCCTGGTGCACGCGCACGGAGCGCTCAAGGGCCTGGCGGCCAGCCTCATGAAGATCGCCAACGACATCCGCTGGCTGGCCAGTGGCCCGCGCAGCGGAATCGGCGAACTGCGCATTCCCGAGAACGAGCCCGGCTCGTCCATCATGCCCGGCAAGGTGAACCCGACCCAGAGCGAGGCGCTGACCATGGCCTGCTGCCAGGTGTTCGGCAACGACGTGGCCATCAACATCGGCGGTGCGAGCGGGAACTTCGAGCTGAACGTGTTCCGGCCCATGATCGCGCACAACGTGCAGCAGAGCATCCGCCTGCTGGCCGATGGCATGGCCAGCTTCGATGCGCACTGCGCCGCGGGGATCGAGCCTGACCACGCGCGCATTGCCGCGCTGCTCGAGCAGTCGCTGATGCTGGTGACCGCGCTCAATCCGCACATCGGCTACGACAAGGCCGCGCAGATCGCCAAGAAAGCCCATCAGGAGGGCACCACGCTGAGGCAGGCGGCGTTGGCGCTCGGGCATGTCACCGCCGAGGACTTCGACCGCTGGGTGGTGCCGCGCGACATGGTCGGTTGAGGTCCGGCAGCGCAGCACGCTTCCGCCTGCAAGGCCCCGGGCCCAGGCCATTCGGGGGTTCGTCCGACCTCCGCCGGGGCGCCGACGCGATAAGCTCGTCCGTTTAGTCATCGATGGAGTGGTGCATGGGATGGCTTCGTCGTTTCCTCGTCCTGGCCGCGTTGTGGGCGGTGATGGCCGGGCCGGATCCGGCCGGCCTCGGGGTGGGCGTGCTCGCCGCGGCGGCCGCGGCGGCCCTGAGCCTGCGGCTGATGCCGCCGGGCCCCGGCCGGCTGCAGCCCGCCGCAGGGCTGCGGCTGCTCGCGAGCTTCGCGCGCGGATCGCTGATGGGCGGCATCGACGTCGCGCGCCGCGCCTTCCACCCCCGCATGCCGATCCACCCGGGCTGGACGCGCCACCCGCTGCGGCTTGCGCCGGGCCCGCGCCGGGCGTGGCTCGGTGACTATCTCAGCCTCATGCCCGGCAGCCTGGCGGCCGGCGATGACGGCCGTGACCTGCTCGTGCACTGCCTCGACGCCCGCCAGGACGTCGGCCGCGAACTCGCGTCACACGAGGCGCAGTGGGAAGCCCTCCTGGACGACCGCCCGGAGCGGCAGCATGGATGACGTGCTGTGGGGCACCGCGGCGGTGCTGCTGCTCACGGTGACGGCCAGCCTGTGGCGCGTGCTGCACGGCCCGCACCGCGCCGACCGCATGATGGCCGCGCAGCTCTGCGGAACCGCCGGCGTCGGTGTGCTGATGCTGCTGGCGGTCGTGTCCGGCCGAGGCGCGATCCTCGACGTGGCGATGGTGCTGGCGCTGCTCGCGGCCATCGCTGCCGTGGCCTTCGTCAAGGCGGCGACCCCGGACGGCGCGGGGGATCCGCAGGAGGACGACACGGGAGCCGCGCCGTGACGGGCTTGCGCGACATCGCGACGGCCGTCCTGCTCGCGGCGGGCCTGGTGTTCTTCGTCGCCGGGACGCTGGGCCTGCTGCGCTTTCCGGACATCTACAGCCGCCTGCATGCCCTGACCAAGGCGGACAACCTGGGGCTTGGGTTCATCACCTTCGGTCTGATGCTGCAGGCGCAGGACGCGTGGCAGGCGCTGAAGATGCTGCTCGTGTGGGGGCTGGCCATGCTCGCAGCGGCGACGGCGGCGCAACTGGTCGCGCGATCGGCGCTGGTGCATGGCGACGGCGTCGACCCGGCGCCCGCGCCCACGCCCCCCGCGGGGCCGGAGCCGGGGAGGCTGCCGTGAGCGGGGCCCTGGCCTTCGATGCCTTGCTGTGCCTGCTGCTCGTGGCCGCCGCCGCGGGAGCCGTGGGTGGCCGTGGGCTGTTCACGGCGGTGGTGTTCTTCATCGTGTACGGACTGTTCGTGGCGGTGGCCTGGGCCCGGCTGGGCGCGGTCGACGTGGCCCTGGCCGAAGCCGCCATCGGGGCGGGGCTGACTGGCGTGCTGCTGGTGCGGTCCATCGCCGGGCTGCAGGCCGCCCCATCCGCCACGCCATCCGGCTTGGGCCGGCGCCTTCTCATCGGCGCCGCCTGTGCGGGCCTGTTCGTGCTGCTGGCGGGCACCCTGCCTGGGCTGCACGGCGGCAGCCTGGCCCCGGCAGTCAGCGAACGACTGGCGGAGACCGGACTTGAGAACCCGGTCACCGCCGTCCTCCTCAATTTCCGCGGCTACGACACGCTGCTGGAGACCGTGGTGCTGCTGGCCGCGCTGCTGGCGGCGTGGTCCGTCGCACCCGACGCGGGCTGGGACGGCCGGCCCGGCCTGCCGGAGCACGCGCGCGCCGAGGGCGTGCTCGGCAGCTTCGCGCGGCTGCTGCCGCCGCTGGGTCTTCTGGCCGGCCTGCATCTCTTCTGGGCGGGCGCATCCCGGCCCGGGGGCGCGTTCCAGGCGGGGACCATCCTCGCGGCGGTCTGGCTGCTGGCTGCGATGGGGGGTGCGACCCGGCCGGCCGCCGTGACCCACCGGGGCCTGCGCGCCGTACTGGCCCTGGGCCCGGCGCTGTTCATGGCCGTGGCGGTGGCGGCCCTGCCCTGGGGCGGCTTCCTGGTCTTCCCGCCCGCCCAGGCCAAGCTGATCGTGCTGGCGGTGGAGGGGGCGCTCACGCTGTCCATCGCGGCCACGCTGGCGCTGCTGGTCATCGGTCCTGCGCCCGGCCGGGAGGCCACACCATGAGCGGCCTGGCGGGGGAGGGGACTGCCCTGTACGCCCTCTGCGGCGCCGCGCTCTCCGCGATCGGGCTGTACGGCTTTCTCGCCGGCCCCGAACTGCTGCGGCGCATCCTGGGATTCAACGTGATGGGCAGCGGCATCTTCCTGCTGTTCGGCAGCCTCGCCGCCCGCAGCGGCGATGACCCGGATCCGGTGCCGCAGGCGCTCGTGATCACCGGCATCGTCGTCGCGCTGGCCGCCACCGCCGTCGCACTGGCTCTGGCCCGCCGGCTTGCACGGCTGCCGCCCCCGCCGGAGACGGCATCGCCGGTGCCGGATGCGGCGGGAGAACTGCACGATGGCCGTTGACTGGCTGGGTCCGGGCGTTCCCTGGGCGGCGGTGGCTGTCGCCGTGCCGCTGGCCGCGTCCCTGCTGGCCAGCCTTTCCGCGCGCATGGGTGCGGCGCTCGCCTGGCCAGTGGCGCTGGCGGGACTCGCCGTGGCCGCGGCCGCGACCGCGCAGGTGGCAACCCACGGGCCCGTCGGCGTGGCAGTGGGCGGCTGGGGTCCGCCGCTGGGCATCATGCTTCGCCTGGACGGCCTCGCCTGCGCCTTCCTGGTCACCGGGGCCCTGGTGGCCTGGGCGGCGCTGGTGCACGCGCGCGCCGACCTGCACCCCGGCACCGGGCCGCCGGGGCGCAAGGCCTGGGCCTTCTGGCCGCTCGCCTACGCGCTGCTCGCCGCGCTCAATGCGGGCTTCGTCGGCGCGGACCTGTTCAACCTTTATGTCGCGCTGGAACTCCTCACCATCGCCGCAGTGGCCCTGGTGGCGCTCGAGGGGAGCCGGGCGGCGCTGGCGGCGGCGATCCGCTACCTGCTGTTCGCGCTCGCCGGATCGCTGGCCTATCTGCTGGGCGTGGTCATCGTGTACGGCGGTGCGGGGACCCTGGACCTGGCCCTCCTGGGGCAATTGCCCGCCGGCGAGCAGGTCCCACCGCTGGCCATCGGACTGATGACCGCCGGCCTGATGGCCAAGGCGGCGCTGTTTCCTTTCCACGGCTGGCTGCCGGCCGCGCATGCGAGCGCGCCGGCGGCGGCCAGCGCGCTGCTGTCGGCGCTGGTGGTGAAGGTGCCCTTCGTGATCCTGCTCCGGCTGTGGGGCGAGACGGCCACCGGAGTGGCTCCGCTCCTGCTGGCGCAGGGGCTCGGCGTGCTGGGCCTGGCCGGCATGGTGCTGGGGGGCGTGATGGCCTGGCGCCAGGAGCGCCTGAAGCTGGTGATCGCCTATTCCACGGTCGCCCAGCTGGGCTACCTGCTGTTCATCTTTCCGCTTGCGCTGGGCCCGGGGACGGGCGAGTGGCGCGCCGTCGCGTGGAGCGGCGTGGTGTTCCACGCGCTGGCGCATGCGCTGGCCAAGGGGGCGATGTTCCTCTCGGCCGGCGCGATGGCGCAGGCCCTCGGCCACGACCGGGTGGACGACCTGACCGGAATGGGACGGGTGCTGCCGATTTCCGCGTTCGCCTTCGGCATCGCGGCGGTGTCGCTGATGGGCCTGCCTCCGTCAGGCGGCTTCCTCGCGAAATACCTGCTGCTGCCGGCCGCGTGGGCGAGTGGGCAGTGGTGGTGGGCCGTGGCGATGCTGGCGGGCGGACTGATGGCGGCTGCCTACCTCTTCAGGCCTCTGTCCCGCCTGCTCGAGGCGGGGCAGCCTGAGACCGTGGCGCAGGTCCCCCGCGCACGGCAGGCGCTGGCCCTGGTCCTGGCGCTCGCCTCGGTGGCACTGGGCCTGCTGTCGGCCGGTCCCTTCAAACTGCTGCAGCAGGGACGTCCCCTGCCCTGGGAGGCGGCATGAGCCCGGCCCTGTTGCCGCTCCTGACGCTCGGGTCTTCGCTGCTGACGGCGGCGGTGATCTTCTTCCTGCCGGAGCCGTGGCGCCGCTTGCGCACCGCGGTGAACCTGGGCGGTGCGGTGGCCAAGCT
>DAIMZU010000169.1:0-5997 GCA_036733845.1 Ramlibacter sp. | reverse complement strand
CTCGTGGGCCAGCAGCAGCCGAACGATCTCGGCATGCGCCGGGCCACCGTCGCCCAGGATCACCGCTTCCAGCAGCGCAGTCCATCCGAGGTTGTTGACGTGGTTGACATTGATCGCGGTGGTCAGCAGCAGCCGCACGGTGTCGACGTGTCCGTAGTGGCAGGCGGGGATCAGCGCCGTGCCGCCGAAGCGGTTGGTGCTCTTCAGGTCCGCTCCGGCCGCCAGCGTGGCGCGAACGATGTCGGTGTAGCCACGTGCGCCTGCCAGCAGGAACGCGCTGTCGCGGCGGTTGTCCTGCGCGTTCACATTGGCCCCGCGTGCGATCAGGGCGCGCACGACCTCCGTGTGGTTGCCGGCGGTGGCCGCCAGCACCGGGGTGCGGCCATCCGCATCCCGCTGCTCGATGCTCTCGCCTCGCTCCATCAGCAGGCGCACCTGCGCGAGGTCCCCGCGTGCGGCCGCCTCGACGAGCGCGGCGCGAGGCTGCGCCATGGCCCCCAAGGGAAACGCCGACAGCGTGGCCAGCAGGAGCAGCCTGCGCCGGCGGTGAGCAGGATTGTTCATCGCGACTCCTTCATTGCGCCGCGGCGCAGGGGCGCGCCGGCGTCCCTGAGGTCCGCGCCATGGACCATGCGGGCGATGCCGGCCTCGGCTGCAGCCGCCTCGCACAGCGCGCAGGGCCGGGACGTCGAATAGAGCACCGCACCCCGAAGGACGCCCGGTCCGAATCGCTCGCGCGCATCGCGGATGGCCTCCCGCTCGGCGTGTGCATCGGGGTCGTTGCGTTGCACGACCCGGCTCGGCCCTTCGCCCACGATCCGCTCACCCTGCAAGACCACAGCGCCATACGACTGGTCACCCCAGCTCAGCGCCAGACGCCGCATCGATTCGGCGGCCTCGTACCCACGCCGGTCCCCCAATGGACCGGCCGCGCGGACACCACGGGCGGCAAGCAGGGCCCAGAGCGTGAACAGGTGTCGACGGGGCAGGCCGGGAATGCGCATTGCCGCACATGCTCGCGCCAGCGGATGCCCAGGTCAAGCACCCGCGGAGTTCCAGGCGCTGGCTGGGGTCAGCGCGGGTGCATTCCCCGGACCCGGCACGCGGCACGGGAAGCGCGCCTTTTCCTGGCTGCACGACGCAGGAGAGCCCCACCCGCGTCCGCCCCGCTGCCGGCCCGACTTTGAGATGATGGTGGGTCGGCGGCAGGCCCTGGCTCATCTGCGCCCACGGCTCCCGAGCGGAGGGCCCGCCAGCCGATCGAACCCGCCCCATGGCCAAACTCAGGCATTCACCCATCGCCGAAGACATCGGGCCCGGACGCACCGGCGACCCGGCTGCAACGCTGCGCGTTCCGCCAGTGCTCACCGCCTGGCTGCAGGCGCAGGGCTGGGACTGGTTCGCGCATCAGCTCGACACCTTCGCAGCCGCGGCCAGCGGCCGCCATGTGCTGCTGTGCGCCCCGACAGGGGCGGGCAAGACGCTGTCGGGCTTCCTGCCCTCCCTGGCCGACCTGCTCCGGCAGCAGGCCACGCCGCGCGGCCCGCACACCTTGTACATCTCGCCGCTCAAGGCGCTGGCCGTGGACGTGCACCGCAACATCGGCCGCCCCATTGCCGAGCTGAAGCTGCCCATCACCCACGAGACGCGCACCGGCGACACGCCGCAGGGCAAGCGGCAACGCCAGCGACTCAAGCCGCCGCAGCTTCTGATGACCACGCCCGAGTCCCTGTCGCTGCTGCTGTCGTACGAGGACGCCGCCACTTACTTCCAGCCCCTGCGCTTTCTCATCGTCGACGAGTTGCACGCGCTGATGGCTTCCAAGCGGGGCGACCTGTTGTCGCTGGCCATCGCACGGCTGAGGTCGATCGCGCCGAAGGTGCAGCTGATCGGGCTGTCGGCGACCATCCCCGACCCGGAACTGGCCCGCGACTGGCTGTGTGGGCCTGAAGGGGTGATCGTCCGGGCGCCGGCGCGCACACTGCCCGATATCCGGCTGCTCAACTCCACGCGGCGCATTCCCCTGGCCGGCCACATGGCCCTGTACGCCATGCCCGAGATCTACGAAGCGCTCGCGGCCTGCCGCATGGCCATCGTGTTCGTCAACACCCGCGCCCAGGCAGAGCTGATCTTCCAGTCGCTGTGGCAGATCAACGAGAAGAACCTGCGCATCGGGCTGCACCACGGATCGCTCGAGCCCTCGCTTCGGCGCAAGGTCGAGGAACAGATGGCGCGCGGCGCACTCGACTGCGTGGTCGCCACCTCGTCGCTCGACCTGGGCATCGACTGGGCCGAGGTCGAACTGGTGGTCCAGGTGGGCGCTCCCAAGGGCGTGAGCCGCCTGCTGCAACGCATCGGCCGTTCCAACCACCGGCTCGACGAGCCGAGCCGGGCGCTGCTGGTGCCGACCAACCGCTTCGAGTGCATCGAGTGCCAGGCCGCGCTGGATGCGGTGGCGGGCAGCGAACTGGACGGCACCCCGGCGCACACCGGCGGGCTGGACGTGCTGGCCCAGCACCTGATCGGCAGCGCCTGCAGCGGGCCGCTCCACGCCGATGCGGTGTACGCCGAGGTCACCCGCGCCTGGCCCTACCGCGACCTCGACCGCGCCGATTTCGACCGGACGCTCGCCTTCGCAGTCGACGGCGGCTACGTGCTGAGGAACTATGAGCGCTACAAGCGACTGGAAAGAAAGGAAGACGGCGCCTGGCACCTGACCGACCCGTCCTTTGCCCGCCAGTACCGCATGAACGTGGGGACCATCGTCGAGGCGCCGATGCTGCGCGTCAAGCGCCGGCGCCAGCTGCTGGGCATGATCGAGGAATACTTCATCGAGAACCTGAGCCTGGGGGACGCCTTCCTCTTTGCGGGGCAGGTGGTGCGCTTCGATGGCATGAAGGACGGCGTGGTGATGGTGTCGAACGCGAAGGCCGACTCGCCCCGCATCCCGAGTTACGACGGCGGCAAGCTTCCCATGACGACACACCTGGCGCAGCGCGTCCGCGACCTGCTGCAGCGCCCTGATCGCTGGACCGCGCTGCCACCGGACGTGGCCGAGTGGCTGGGCCAGCAGTCGGCGCGCTCGCAACTGCCCGGCGCGGACGATCTCCTGGTGGAGACCTTCCGCTGGAAGCGCAAGGCCTATACGGTGGCGTACCCGTTTGCGGGCCGCAATGCCCACCAGACCCTCGGCTTCCTGATGCTGCGGCGCATGAAGCAGCAGGGCTGCAGGCCGCTCGGCTTCGTGGCGTCGGACTATGCGCTGGCCTTCTGGTCGCTGCAGGTTCCCATGGACATCGAGGAACTGTTCTCGCTCGACCTGCTGGACGACGAACTCGAGGACTGGCTGGCCGACACACCGCGCCTGAAGCGCACCTTCCGCGAAGCCGCCGTGGTGGCCGGCGCGGTCGAGCGCCGGCACCCGGGCCACCAGAAGACCGGCCGGCAGTTGTCCATCAGCTCGGACCTGATCCACGACGTGCTGATGCGATATGAGCCGGACCACATCCTGATCCGCGCGGCCTACCACGATGCGATGGGCGGCCTGATGGACATCGGCCGCGTGTCCGACCTTCTGCGGCAGGTCCAGGGAAAGATCGTGGTGCGGCACCTGGACAAGGTCTCCCCCCTGGCCATTCCACTGATCCTCGACATCGCGCGCGAGAGCGTTTCGCGCAAGGAAGCGGGCGACTACGTGCTGGAAGATCTCGAGCTGAACCTGCTGCGCGAAGCTGGCCTGGAGCGACCGGCATGACCTTGTCCTTCTGCGGCGAAGACCTGCGGCTGCTTCCTTCGGGCGCCCTGCTGTGGCCGCGCCGGCAGATGCTGGTGGTGAGCGACCTGCACCTTGAAAAGGGATCCCACTGGGCCCGGCGCGGCTACTTCCTGCCGCCGTACGACACGCACGCCACCCTCGAGCGGCTGCTGCGCACCTGCGATGAAGCCCGGGCCCGCCGGCTGCTGCTCCTGGGTGACTGCTTCCATGATCGCGACGGCCCTGCGCGCATGGATGAAACGGCACGGGTGAGCTTCGATGCCATGCTGCGTTTCTCGCCGATCTGGATCCGGGGCAACCACGACAAGGACTTCGTACCACCGGGTTTCGAGCCCCACGACACCTACGAAGTGGATGGCCTGTCGTTCCGGCACGAGGCCGTGCCGGGAGCTGTCCACGAGATCAGTGGGCACTTTCACCCGAAGGCCCGCATTCCGCACCGGGGCACCAGCGTCGAACGTCCCTGCTTCGTCGAAGATGGCCGCAAGCTGATCCTGCCGGCCTTCGGCGCCTACACCGGCGGCCTGTCGGTGCACAGCCCCGCGATCCAGCGACTGCTCTCGGGTGCACGGCGCTACCACCTGCTCGGGCGGGAGCGGGTCTTCAGCGTCGAAGGGTGAACAAAGTGCCGCACGAACGACTCCGCGGCTAGCGCCGCTCGAGCAACTCCACGAGGGCATCGATCGACACCGGCTTGACCAGGTGGGCGTCGAAGCCGGCATCGCGCGTCGATTGGCGGTCCTGGGACTGCCCCCAACCAGTCACCGCCGCGATGACGCAGTCCGCTCCCCCAGCCCGTGAGCGCAGGATGCGCGCCACCTGATGGCCGTCCATGCCCGGCATGCCGACGTCCAGGAGAACGCATTCGGGGTTCATGCGCTCGGCAAGGTCCAACCCCCGGGGCCCGGAATACGCCACTTCCGTCGTGTGGCCGCACAATCTCACCAGGGAGGCCAGCGTGTCCGCGGCATCGCGGTTGTCGTCGATGATGAGCACCTTTTTCGGCGTCTGTGTCACGGGAAGGTCCGGTGTACCCGCATGAGCGGGTGCCACTGCCGGTGCATACGCCAGGGGCAGCCGCACCGTGAATGTGGATCCTGCGTGGATGCCACCGCTCTGGGCCTTCACTTCGCCCCCGTGGAGCATCACCAGCTGCTTGACCAGTGCCAGCCCGATCCCGAGCCCTCCTTGCGAGCGGCCGATCGTGCGGTCCACCTGCGTGAAAAGTTCGAAGACGCTGCCGAGCATTTCCCGTGGGATGCCTGCACCCGAATCCCTGACACTGAGGATCGCATGCCCTGAAGCCTCCCTGACCTGGAGCTCGATCGAGCCGGCGTCGGGCGTGTACTTGATGGCATTGCTCAGGAGGTTGTCGATCACCTGCTTGATCCTCGCTGGGTCGGCGCGCACCCATATCGGCCGTCCCGGGACCTGCAGCGTCACTTCATGGCGTGCTTCATCGATGGATGCGGCAGCCGCATCGAGGCAAGCCTGCGCGACGCCGCACAGGTCGAGCAACTCCGGCTGAAGCTCGATCTTGCCGCGGGTGATGCGGGACACCTCGAGGAGGTCGTCCACCAGCCGCACCAGGTGACGCGTTTGCCGCTCCATCACCTCAAGGGTCCGGGTGCGGATGGACCCGGTCGAGCCACTGGCGGTCCGCAGGATGGCCACCCCGTTGACCACCGGTGCCAGTGGGTTTCTCAGCTCGTGCGCCAGCGTCGCCAGGAACTCGTCCTTGCGCCGGTCCGCGTCAAGCAGCGCGCTATGCGCCTCTTTCAAGGCGCTGATGTCGGTGGACGTGCCGACCCAGTGCGTGACCTGCCCGGTCTGCGGGTCACGCAGTGGCTCCGCACGCACGAGGAACCAGCGGTAGATGCCATCGCGGCCCCGGATGCGATGCTCGACCCAAAATGTGCCGCCCCGGCGACGCGCATCTTCGAACCGCTCCATGGTCAGGCCTGCATCGTCAGGATGGACGAAGGACGCTGCGATGGCGGCGGCGGTGGTGGGGTCGTGCACCTGGCCGGTGTACTCGATCCACTGGCGGTTGAAAAACTCTGACCGGCCGTCCTTGTCGGTGATCCAGATGATCTGCGGCAATGCGTCCGCCACGACGCGGAACCAAGCGTCGCTCTGGCGAAGCGCCTGCTGCTCGCCGGTCACCTTCCGTTCCTCCGTGACGCTGCCGCCGGTCCGTACGATGCAACAGAACACGCCGC
>DAIMZU010000168.1:0-6038 GCA_036733845.1 Ramlibacter sp. | reverse complement strand
GGGTGGATCGCGTCGATCCTGGGGGCTGTCGTGCTGCTGCTGCTGGTGGGGGTGCTGCGCGGGAGCCGGATGCGGCGGTGAGGGTTACGCACCGGAGAGTCCGCGCTCCTGGGTTCCGGCTTTCGCGGAAATGAAGGGTGGAGGCGCACCCTCACCCACCCACCGTCATCCCTGCTAAAGCAGGCCCCCCGTGGCGCGAATTCCCGGGACGCAACTACGCCCAGAGCCGCTGCGCCCGCTCCTCCAGCTGCTGCCTTTTCATCAGAATGCGCGGCAGATCCGGGTGCAGCGGGTCGATCTCCCGCAGCGCCCAGCGGTAGAAGGCGCAAGCCAGCGTGACGTGGAGCAGTGCGAGGATTTTCATGGTTTTCATCGTCAGCCGCTGAGCCAGCAAAGCTCGTCCGCAGCAGGCTCGACCGTGCGTCAGCGAAACGAAACACGGCGTGTCAGACGGTATCGATACGCAAGAAAATCCATAGCGCGCTGCTGAGCCTGCATGCGGGCCGCGGGCCTTGCTGCGCCGCACAGGCTACAGCGCCTTCGCCCAATCGGCTATCGCGTCGGCCACCTGCTCCACCAGCGCCGGCTGGCCAGCCAGGTAATGATTTCCGCCGACAACGTCGACGTTGCGGATGCGGCCGGGCGCCGCGGCCAGCCACGCGTCGCGGGTGCTCGGGAAGGTGGAGTTGTCCGCCGTGTACGTGAACAGCAGCACCGGCGCTGTGGTGCGTGCCAGGTTCGACGGCCCGTCCGCCCGGCTGCGCGGGGACCACTGCGACAGGAAAGCCGTCAACGAGGTGATGCGGCCCATCTGGCTGGCCGCATAGTTGACCGCCCGTGCGCCCGCCGCGCCCGCGCCCCAGACGCTGCCCACGTTACGGTCGTTGGGGTCGAGCGACAGGACCAGGCAGCGCGGGTCGGCGTGCGTGCGGTGGATGATGAAGGTCTGGTCGCGCGGGCTGCCGGGCGCCGCAAGGCTGCGCAGCAGCGCCAGCCGCTCGTCGACCCACTTGTCGATGCGCGAGAGCCTGGCCTGCTGCGCGGCGTCGAAGCGCGCGAGGAAGGCCGCGTCGTAAGGCGGGCCGTTGGCCGGGTCGTACATGTCCAGCGACGGGTCGACGCTCAGCGGGTCGTGCTCGTCGGTCACCGAGGGGTCGATCCAGCGGCGCATCAGGTGCGAGCGGCCCTCGTGCGCGGCACACAGTGCCAGCCCCTGCACCGGCGGCAGGTCGGCGGGCACCAGCCCGGCCGGGTCGCCGTCGAGCAGGCGCTCGATGGTCAGCCGCTCGGCCTGGGCCTGGTAGAGCGCGGCCAGCGAGGCGCCGCCCGAATTGCCGATGAGGACCACCTTGTCATAGCCCTGGGCCCGCAGGTACTGGACCCCGGCCCCCAGGTCCTGGATGACCCGTTCCATGATCAGCAGCGTGTCGTTGCCGGCGTAGCGGCTGTTCAGGCCCATGCAGGCGACACCGCGCCGGGCCAGCGGCTCGATGAGGTAGTGCCCCATGAAGTTGCTGGTGGGGTGCATCACGATCGCGGCCACGCGGGGCGGCCCGGCCGGGCGCATCCAGGCGCCGTAGATGCGCGGGCGCAGCAGGGCCAGCCCGGACTGGCTTTCCATGGCGGCGCCGGGCTTGACGTCGATGACGGCGAGTTCGAGAGGCGGGGAGCTCATGGCGCGGGAGTGTGACAGATCGGGCGCCCCTGTCCGTTCGCCTCGAGCCCTTTGACAAGCGCAGGACAGGCCTGTCGACGGGGCCCCGAGGGATGCCCTGTTCATCGTGTGCCTCTCAGTGCCTCACTCGCACCGCAATTCGCCCGATGACGGAACCCTCCGCGTTTTCACAGTTCGAGGCCTCCCAGGTCAAGGGCCGCCTCGTTGAAGCGATCCACCGCTGCACGTTCCGCGGCGGACAGCGGCTGACCTGCAGGCGCTGGCTGAGCGGCTGGACGGGGGATAACGGGTGGGGGTGCGACGGCCAGCGCCTTCGCATAGGCCACACCCACCTTCGACCCCGGGTTGTTCGTCAATTCCCGGATCCCCGCGTCGTTCGCGAGTTGGGTGCGAAGTTCGTTCGAACGCCGCACGTGGTTGGCGACCGTCCGCACCAGATCCAGGTCGGGCCGGCTGCTCGACAATGCCTGGGCGTAGTCCACCGCGTGCAGCACTGCCGGCACCAGCGCCCTCTGCTCGGCTAGGGTTTTTTCATTCAGCAGCCGGGTGACCAGCGGGAACCAATCCTGCGCCTTGCCTCGCTCCCGGGCGCGTGCGGACATGCTCACCAGGTAGTTGGCCATGTCCCGGTTGTCGAAACCCCGGGTGTGCCCTTTCACCGTGTCCAGCCGCTTGTCCTGCGTGGCATCGCCCTGGATCTCGTCGAACTCCAGCGAATGGCTGGCCGGCGCCGGTGAACCGTCTACCACGGGCTCGCCGCGCGCCCGGTGCAACGCGAAGAGCGCATCCTTGAGCTCGGCGCGGAGGGCGGCTTTCTTCTCCTCGGTGGCGCGGTCGCGGGCGGCGTTCTGCTCGGGATGAGTCGCGTTGATCTCGGCCTGTTCGGAGGCACTGAGCTCCACCTTCTTGCGGTTGACCCGCTGCGAGAGCTGGCTGTACGCATCCTGCAGTGCCCGCTCGCGGGAGCGTGAGTGCCAGTGACACAGGCCCACCTCCAGCGCGTGGACCGCCAGGAGGGCGGAGCCCCGGTGCACGGGCTTGTCGAACAAAGGCTCGATCGCCGCCAGGTACCTGGTCACGCGGGCGTGGGTGCTCACCGGCGCGTTGGCGTCCGAAACGGCCTGCTCCTTGCCCATCAGCGCCGACGTGCCGATGATCATGGTCGAGGCGGCCATGGTCAGGTGCTCGAGCGCGACCGGGTCCACCGCGTCCGGCTGCTGGGCCACGTAGGCCATCATGCCCTTGAAGGTTTCGTCGACGCTCTTGCCCAAGGCGAACGCCGCGTCCGCCAGCAGCGTCTGCATGGCCGCGTTGAACTGGAGCGCCTTCTTGCGCTCGGAGCTCATTTGGCCCGCCTCGTAGTTGACGTAGCCGTCGGGCACCAGGCTCTCCAGGGCGTTGGCGAGCTTCATTCCGAAAGTCTTGCCCTCCCACCGGAGGTCCCATTTCCAGCCGATGCTGGCCGTGAGGTCACCACTGTGGTTCCACGGCTTGTCCCGGCCGCCCATCAGCACCTCGGGGTCCACCTCTGCACGGCCGAACACCCGCTCGCGAAGCTGCGCAATGCGGGACTTCTCGCCTTCGCCCTTGGCGAGGAGTTCCGCGAAGATGGTGTTCGGAGCTTTCGCGCCCTCACCCGCGAAGAGCGGCGTACTGTCGGCACTGGCGGGGCGGCACAGCGGTCCTTTGTAGACGGCCGCAGGCTTGGCCGGTTGGCGGGCGTGGTTCGCCGGTCCGGAGAGGGACGTCCCCCCGGGTTCGGAGGACGTGTCGTCAGTGGTCGCCGCGGACGACCGGGCATAGGTGCCGGTTTCACGGGTGGTATCAGTCTCGGTCGGTTCGCCCCGACCGCCCCCGCCCTCACCCGCGATGACGGATCCGCCGGCGGGGCCGCCACCGGAGTTGGGTTGTACCGGTGCCCCGCCCGCTGCGGAATGCCCCGCGTTCGCGGCAGCCCCTTGTCCATGCGAGTTCAGCGCCTCCGTGATCTGCTCCCCCTGTGCGCCCGCAAGGCGGGCAAAGGCGGTGAATTGCGCCTTCGCCGCGTCCGACAAAGGCGCGGCGAGCGCGGCCTCCCATGACACCGGGCGAGCAGGATCGGCAGGGGGTATGGACGGCTTGCTCCAGGTGGCCTGCACGTCCTCGAAGTGAACGGCTTCCATGATGCCCTGCAGCAGCAGGGTGCGGGCTTCTTCGGAGATACGCTCGTCCTTGGTGCCCTTGGCAATGGCCAGCATGAGGGTGTCACGGTCGGAATCAGGCCGCAGCTGATTCTGGAGCAGCAACCCCGGTCCCACGATGGGCGCAAATGGCGCCACGAAGAAGCCCACTTCGCTGTCCAGCGCGTCGTTCAGCGGCGCCAGCACCTCCGTCCGATCCCGAACCTTGCCTTCGGTCCCCTGGAGCTTGCGAAAAGCCAGCTTCATCAGGTCCGCCACGGCGTCGCGATCGTGCGGCACATGGGCGCCGAGGAGCTCGTCGACGAAGCGCTCACGCAGCTTGGGCGTGTGGACCATCATGTGGGCCAGTCGGTACTGCAGTTGACCGTCGAGGCGGGAGCGGTGTGCGGTTGGCGGGGCGGCAGCAGGGGCTGCCGGTTTCGCGTCGGCGGGTTGGAGATTGTGCGCCTTGATGTCGGTGGTTTCGGACGTGCCCGCCGTATCGGATGTGGCGCTGGTGGTGTCGCTGTCGGTGGGCAGAGTCGCCATCCTTGCGGACAGAGACGGGCCGTTCAGTGATGATTCTGCAGGATAGTCTCCGCTGCTCGCTCGCGCCTGACCAGGACTTCCCATGCTGACGCTCGTGTCCCGCCACTTGCCAGTACTCGGCGATGCCACCCCGCCTGCATCGAGCGGAGTGACCTGGGACGCGGGTTTGTGACTTTGGATGCCGGTGCTCATAGCTCGGTTGATCAGCTTGCCGAAGGTTCGCCTCTCAAGGGCGGAGATCTGTTGCTTGACTGGATTTTTTTTGTTCTATTGCAACTCGGGTCCGTCATACCTGAGCCATTCTTCTATCGAGGCCGTGTTCCTCCGGAATATGAACTCGTCTGTGAATTGGCCCAACGGCACTATTGAAGGCTTCGAGCTGGACTCGCCCCCATTTCCGTCGACGGCGGAGCCAGGCGGCGAAGGTGCGACAAGTTGGTTGTCGGCTTCCGAAGCGACCTTCTCTACCGATCCTTGCGGGACGCGCTGCGAAAATTCTCCTTTGCCGCGTTCGACGGCGACATCCCCATCCAAAGTGGCCGCGGCGAGAAAAGCCCGTCTGTTCGCTTTGACGAGGGCCTCGGCCCGTTTTTCATCGATCCCGAAACTGTCGACAAGTATTGCGATTCCAAATGCTTCGGACGTGGTTGGATCATCAAAGAAGGCGACCGCAGTCTTCACGATTTCTGCCGCGTGAGAACCGCCCGTCGAGTGCTTCGTGTCGGGGGACGCCTGGAACATCGCCTGGAACGCCTCTAGGCCAGCACCACGCGAGAGCTGGCCACCTATTGATTTTGGAAGCGCCTGAAGGATGCCGAGGGTGACCGAGCGAATCATTTCCGGGGATTCCCCCTTCAATTGCAAAAGATAGCCTTCGATCGTCGCGTCGGAGATCGGACCGTTCCCCGCGAGCTCTGTGTAGATCAGGTTCCCCGCAATAACATCCGAAGGCGAAACGTTCAGGGGCGGGGCGCCATGACCGAGCTTCGGATCGGGTGAACGGGTTTGCGAGAAGTCCCGGACAACCACCGCCTCGAAACCCTGTTTAACGGCATCAAGAAACGCTTCAGGTTTGTAATTTTCCTCGGCGCTCGCCTTCTTCTCTATCTGCTCGAGAAATTCAACTTGTACCGATGTTGGAAGTCCCTTCACAAAAGCCATGATCGGGTTCAACCCATCGCCTGCCGCACCGCCCAAGCCGTCTAACACTGCAATCAACCGTGCCACCTGTGCGCGGTTACTCGGACCGCTAAACTTAAACTTGGTGACCGCATCCACGATAGCATTCAAGTCGTCGACGCTCGCCGCCGCAACGACATGCCGGATGGTATGAGTGCTGACGGCATTGAAGAATTCACCCCACTTCCTATCGGTCTTCAGCTTTGCCGCCGCGTTTCGAGTGAGGAGAGAAACGAAGCCATCTTGGGACCGCGGGTCACTTCCAATGTCACTTATGGAAGAGCGGCGCTTCGATTCAGGTTCAGAGGAGCTAGAGGAGCTAGAGGAGCTAGAGAAAGTCCCGACCGTATTCCGAAACGATGAGGCGGGGGCGTATCCCTTTTCTGCCATTTTGAAGCTCCAGGTGTTTGTCGGCGACACCACCGCAGCGGACGGCCACGGCGGGTACCAAGTCGCAGAAGTTCGACGTTGTGACC
>DAIMZU010000167.1:0-6045 GCA_036733845.1 Ramlibacter sp. | reverse complement strand
GATGCGGCCCCAGCCGCGCTCGACCATGTCGCCCACCACCTGCTTGGTGACGTTGAACATGGAATTGAGGTTGGTCTCGATGACAGCGTCCCAATCCTCGCGCGTCATCTTGACGAACATGCGGTCGCGGGTGATGCCGGCGTTATTCACGAGGACGTCGATGGGGCCGTGCTCGGCCTTGGACTTCGTGAAGGCCTCGACGGTGGAGTCCCAATCGCCCACGTTGCCGACCGAGGCATGGAAGGTGTACCCCTTCTCCTTCTGTTCACCCAGCCACTTGGCGTGGTCGCGGGTGGGGCCGCAACCGGCGATGACCTTGAAGCCCTCGCGGTGCAGGCGCTGGCAGATCGCGGTTCCGATGCCGCCCATGCCGCCGGTGACGTACGCTACTTTCTGGCTCATGTGTATCTCCTGGGTGAATGTTGTGGTTGACGTGGGTCCCCGCCTTCGCGGGGATGACGATAGGGTCGCGGGGATGACGATAGGGTCGCGGGGATGACGACAGGGTCGCGGGGATGACGATGCTCAGGGCCGCTCGAGCGCCATGGACACGCCCATGCCGCCGCCGATGCACAGCGCTGCCAGGCCCTTGCGGGCTTCGCGGCGCTGCATCTCATGCAGGAGGGTGACCAGGATGCGGCAGCCGGAGGCGCCGATCGGGTGGCCGATGGCAATGGCGCCGCCATTGACGTTGACCTTGGCCGGGTCGATGCCGAGTTCCTTGTTGACTGCGCAGGCCTGGGCCGCGAAGGCTTCGTTCAGTTCAAACAGGTTCACGTCCTGCGCGTTCCAGCCGGCACGCTGCAGCGCCTTGCGCGACGCAGGCACCGGGCCCATGCCCATCGTGGCGGGATCGAGGCCGGAGGTGGCGAAGGACGCGATGCGCGCGAGCGGCTTGAGGCCCAGGGACTGCGCTTTCTTGGCGGACATGACGACCACGGCGGCTGCGCCGTCATTGATGCCCGAGGCATTGCCGGCGGTGACGGTGCCTGCCTTGTCAAAGGCGGGCCGCAGTCCGGCCAGGGCCTCGGCGTTGGTCTTGCGGTTGATGAACTCGTCGGCATCGAAGACGAGCGGGTCGCCCTTCCTCTGCGGAATGTGGATGGGAACGATCTCGTCCTTGAAGCGGCCGGCTTCCTGCGCGGCGGACGCCTTCTGCTGGCTGGACAGGGCCAGCGCATCCTGGGCCGCGCGGTCAATGCCGTACGCCTTGGCGACGTTCTCGGCGGTGATGCCCATGTGGTACTGGTTGTAGACGTCCCAGAGGCCGTCGACGATCATGGTGTCGACCATCTTCCAGTCGCCCATGCGCTGGCCGTCACGCGAGCCGAGCAGCACGTGCGGCGACGCGCTCATGTTCTCCTGGCCACCGGCGACCACGATCTCGGAGTCGCCCCAGGCGATCGCCTGCGCGGCCAGCATCACAGCCTTCAGGCCCGAGCCGCACACCGCGTTGATGGTGAGGCCCGGCACCTCCTTGGGCACGCCCGCCTTCATGAGGGCCTGTCGGGCCGGGTTCTGCCCCACGCCGGCGGCCAGCACCTGGCCCATGATGACTTCGCCGACCTGCGCCGGGTCGACCTTGGCGCGCGCCAGGGCTTCCTGGATGACCGCGGCACCGAGTTCGGTGGCGGGGATCTTGGCGAGCGAGCCGCCGAACTTGCCGACGGCGGTGCGCGCGGCCGAGACGATGACGATGTCTTCCATGGTGTCTCCGATGGGATGTTGAAGAGGATCTGGGGAGGTGGTCAGGCCTTGGCCTTGACATAGCGGCCGGGGGCCGGTTCGATGGCCTTGTAGCCGTGGCCGCCGTAGCCCTTGGGTGCGGCGACCTGCTTGCCGGCGTGTGTCTTGAGCCAGGCGGTCCAGTCGGGCCACCAGCTTCCCGGGTGCTCGGTGGCGCCGGCCAGCCATTCGTCGAGCGTGCGGGGCAGCTCGTCGTGCGTCCAGTAGGAGCGCTTCTTCTTGGCCGGCGGGTTGATCACGCCGGCGATGTGGCCCGAAGCGCCCATCACGAAGCGGCGCGGGCCGCCGAGGTGGTTGACCGAAGCGTAGGCGCCGCCTGGGGGCACGATATGGTCCTCGCGCGAGCCATAGATGTAGACCGGGATGTCCACCTTGCCGAGGTCGACCTTCTGGCCGCACACCGTGAGCTTGCCGGGCTTGACCAGGTTGTTCTCGAAGTAGGTGTTGCGCAGGTACCAGGCGTACATGGGCCCGGGCAGGTTCGTGGAGTCGCTGTTCCAGTAGAGAAGGTCGAAGGGCGGCGGAGTTTCGCCCTTGAGGTAGTTGCCCACGACGTAGTTCCAGACCAGGTCGTTGGGTCGCAGGAAGCTGAAGGTGGAGGCAAGCTCCTGGCCCTTGAGCAGGCCGCGCTTGCCCATCTGGGCCTCGCGCATCTTGACGAAGTTCTCGTCGATGAAGAGGTCGAGCACGCCGGTCTCGGAAAAATCGAGCAGCGTGGTGAGGAAGGTGGCCGAGGCGACAGGCTTTTCGCGGCGTGCGGCGAGCACGGCCAGCGCGGTGCCCAGGATGGTGCCGCCCACGCAGAAACCCAGGGCGTTGATCTGCCGCGCACCGGTGATCTCGCGGACCACCTCGATCGCGCGCAGCGGGCCTTCGCCGATGTAGTCGTCCCAGCCCTTGTCCTGGATGGCCTCGTCCGGATTGCGCCAGCTGACCAGGAAGGTGCGGTGACCCTGCTCGACCAGGTGGCGCACCAGGGAATTCTCGGGCTGCAGGTCGAGGATGTAGAACTTGTTGATGCAGGGCGGAACGATCAGGAAGGGCTTCTCGTGCACCTTGGCCGTGAGCGGCTTGTACTCGATCAGCTGGAGCAGCTCGTTCTCGTAGACCACCGCGCCTTCGCTGGTGGCGACGTTGCGCCCCACCTCGAAGTGGTTCATGTCGGTCATGGAGACGTGGCCCTGCTGGATGTCTTTCCAGAGGTTCTGGATGCCCCGGGCGATGCTCTCCCCCTTGGACTCGACGGCCTTCTTCTGGGCTTCGGCATTGAGCGCCAGGAAGTTGCTCGGCGCCGAGGCCGCCACCCACTGCTCGACCGCAAAGCGCAGGCGGGAGCGGGTTTTCTCGTCGGCGTCCACCGCGTCGGCGAGGCCCAGCAGGGTGCGGGCATTGAGCATGTAGACCGAAGCGGAGTACGCGCTGACCGGGTTCTGCTGCCAGGCGTCGCCCGCGAAACGCTTGTCGGTGGACGGCCGCTGCAGGCCCTGGTTCCAGAGTTCGGCCGCCTCGCTCAGGTAGGCCTGCTGCAGCGCCTGCAGCCGCGTCATGTCGAAGCCGAGTGCCGGGGCATGGCCGGTTCCGGGTGCGGACAGAGCGCCGGCTGGCACACCCGAGGCGGCGGCCTGGAAGGATTCCATGGCCTTTTTCCAGCCTTCACCGAGGTTTTGCTGGAACTCGGCGGACAGCCGGCCCCAGTCTGCCTGAGAATTCATCGGGTCTCCTGCCGTCTCTTTATTGTTGCGGGTCATTCTGAGTATCACCTCGGTGCTGGCGGTTGACAAAGCTCAACCGGTTGAAAATCGCATGTATCTCATTGCCATCGGGTGGCTGTACGTCGCCCTCATGATGTCCGTGGCCGAAGCCACGCACAGCCAGGGCAGCGTCCTCGGCGCCATCGTCACCTTCGTGCTGTACGGACTGCTTCCCGTCGCGCTACTGATGTACATCCTCGGGACCCCTGCGCGCAAGCGGGCTATCCGGGAGCGCGAAGCTGTCGAACTGGCCGAGTGGCGCGCATCACGCGCGGGGGCGTCCTCGGATGCCATCTCAGGCCAGCCAGATGCTGGCGCCGAAGCGCCCGCAGGTGCCGTCGCGGCGGTAGGAAAAAAACCGTGAGGGGTTGCCCACGGTGCACCAGTCCGGACCCCCATCGTTGCCATGGACCGAAGTCACGCCCAGCCGCGCCAGGCGCCGGCGGGCCAGGCCCGGCAGGTCGGCCAGCCACTTGCCTTCCCCGTGGGGCCGGAACAGCGAACCGGCCGCCGGATCGCCGCACTCGAATGCGGCCTTGACCTCGGGGCCGACCTCGAAGGCCTGCGGCCCGATGCACGGCCCCAGCCAGGCCATCAGACCCGGGGCGGCCTCGGCCGGCGAACCGTCGAGTACGTCGGCAAATGCATGAACCACGGTGTCGAGGATTCCTTGTGAAACGGAGCCGGCCGCCCCAGGCTGCGAAGCCACCCCCGCCAGTCCGCGCCACCCTGCATGCGCCGCTGCAACGGCACGGCCCCGGGTGTCACACAGCAGGACTGGCAGGCAATCCGCAACCAGGATGGTGCAGGCCACACCTTTCCGCGTGCTGACGCAGGCATCGGCCGTTTCGGTGACCGCCTCGTCCGCGCCGTCCCCGAGCCGGACGACATGGGTGCCGTGCACCTGTCGCAGGAAGCGAGGGGCCGCGCCGATCCCGGCCGCCCAGCGTTCCCGGTTGGCCGCTACCAGCACGGCGTCGTCGCCCACGTGGTCGCCGAGGTTCAGGCTGGCATAGGGCCCCCGTGAGACGCCGCCTTCGCGGGTGCTGCAGGCGGCCCGCACCGCGGCCGGTGCTGGCCATTCGGGTTCGAGCAGGTGCATGCGGGGAAGGCTTTTCAGGCTTCGGCGTCCGGGCAGGCGGAAGGCTGTGCCTTCTGGAAGGCCGGCAGCAACATGCAGGCCTCGAAGGCCGCCATGGTGCGGGGCAGCCCGCTGAAGTCGACGTCGAAGCGGCGGCCGTTGAACACCTGCGGCACGAGGCAGCAGTCGGCCAGGGTGGGCGTGTCGCCGAAGCAGTAGGTGGACGCGGGCAGTCGGGCCAGCTCGGCCTCGAAGGCTTCGAGCCCGGTGCGCACCCAGTGGCGGTACCAGGTGTTCTTGGCGTCTTCGCTGACCTGCAGCTCACGCACGAGATAGCGCAGGACCCGCAGGTTGTTCAGGGGATGGATCTCGCAGGCGATGAGCTGCGCCAGGCCGCGAACCTGCGCGCGCGCCAGCGGCTCCCTGGGCAGCAGCGCGGGCTGGGGGTGGACCTCGTCGAGGTACTCGATGATGGCCATCGACTGGCCGAGGCTCGCGCCATCGTCGGTCACGAGCGAGGGCACGAGCTGCGTGGGCGACACCGCGGTGTAGTCCGGCTGGCGGTGCTCTCCCTTGACGAGGTGCACGGGCAGGTAGTCGTACGCCAGGCCCTTCAGCTCGAGGGCGATGCGCACGCGGAACGATGCCGACGAGCGGAAATAGTTGTACAGCTTCATGGTCGGGCAAGCATAAACCGGATCGCGGTCACCTCGGGGACAGGACGGCCACCGGTTGACCACCCCCCACCCCGAGGAGTGAGAATGCGGGTCACTGCAGTCACGCGAGACCTAGGATCATGAGAGCAGAGCAGAACGAACTCGTCACCCGCATCGGCCCGGGGACCCCCTGCGGCAACCTGATGCGCCGCTACTGGCAGCCTGTGGCGCTGGTCGATGAATTCAATCCCGCGCTCGACCCGCGGATGGCCGGGCGCCCGGTCAAGCCCGTTCGCCTGCTGGGTCAGGACCTGGTCCTGTTCCGCGACGAGGCAGGACACTGGGGACTGCTGGACCGCGGCTGCCCGCACCGGGGCGCGGACCTGTCCTTCGGGCGGCTCGAGGGCGACGGCCTGCGATGCCCCTTCCACGGCTGGAAATTCGATGCCACCGGACGCTGCCTCGACACGCCCGGCGAACCCGAGGGCAGCCGCATCTGCGAGCGCATCACGGCGCGGCGCTATCCCGTGCAGGAGCGCAGCGGCATCCTCTTTGCGTGGCTGGCCGAGCCGGGCATCGAGCCGCCGCCGCTGCCCGCCTTCGACTGCTTCGAGGCGCCGGGCACCCACACCTTCGCCTTCAAGGGGCTGTGGCACTGCAACTGGCTGCAGGCGTTCGAGGTCGGCATCGACCCGGCGCATCCCTCCTTCCTGCATCGCTTCCTGGGCGACGAGTCGCTGGACGCCATCGGCGAGGACGCCGCCGGCAAGCAGTTCCGCAGCGCCAGCGTCGGCGAAGCGGGCGGCGAGCG
>DAIMZU010000166.1:0-6087 GCA_036733845.1 Ramlibacter sp. | reverse complement strand
CATCCGAGCAATGGCATCGACGTGATGGGTGAGGTGGCGCAGGCGGTTCGTGCGAGGGCAGAGCAGTGACCTGAATGTACCGGCCTCAATTCAAAGCATGTAGCCGATGTCTGAAGCGCCGGTGGGATACGCGAACATCGTCTGTTTGAGCTCCGTGGCCGTCAGACCGTGCCGAATAGCCAGGGCGAACAGATTGATGATGTCGTCAGCGTGCGGGCCTACCAAATGCGCGCCCAGCACCAGGTCTGTCTCCTCGTCCACCAGCACCTTGAATCCATAGCCCGGCTCCGCGGCCTGACGCGCCGTGAACCAGGTGCCCGCGTGCTTGCTTTGCACTCGGAACCTGAACCCCTGTGCACGGGCCTGGTCTTCGGAAAGGCCCACCGCCGCGATTGGCGGAACAGTGAAAGCAACGCTGGGAACACCGCGGTAGTCCGGCTGCCGAACGTTTCCCTTGAGCATGTTCGCGGTGGCCACGTGAGCGTCGTGGCTGGAGACGGGCGTGAGCGGCGGACCCACTTGAGCGGCATCACCTGCAGCGTACACGGCCGGGTTAGACACGCTCTGCAAGAACTCGTTGAGCTTCAGACGTCCACCCTCGGTCTCCACGCCGGCCGCATCCAGGTTGAGCCCCGACAACGCAGGCGATCTTCCAGCAGCATGCACGACCAAGTCCACCTCGATGCTTTGCTTTTCTACGCCGCGAGATGTCCACACCCTGAACCCGTCACCGAACTTTTCGACGCGTTCCACGGACGTGCCGGTCTGTACGTCGATGCCCAGCGTCTGGAACTTCGCCATGAGCCACCCGACCAGGTCCTGGTCAAAGGTCTTGAGCATGCGCGTGCCGCGCTGAACCACCGCCACCTTTGCCCCAGACTGCGCAGCGATGTGCGCAAACTCCGCTGCGATGTAGCCACCACCGACGAACGATATGCGCGCCGGCAGGGCTTCCAGCGAGAGGAACTCCTCGTTCGTGACGAGATGCTCTTCACCAGCAATGCCTAGCTTGGCCGGCTCGGCGCCGGTGGCGAGCAACACGTAACGTGCATCTAGAACATCACCATCGACGTCGATGGTTTGGCGCCCGGTGAACCTGGCCCGACCATGAAAGGTGTCGACGCCCTTGCTTTGGTAGCTGCGCTCTTGCGATTGCGGCACGGGGTCCGTGAAGGTCCGCTTGAACGCCATGAGCTTGGTCCAGTCGATGTGGGCGTCGCCAGCTCCACCACATACCTCTCCAAGGCCGTCCCGTTGGCACCAACGGACGGCCTTTTTCTTTGATGAATCAATCACTTAGAGCGGGAGACTCGCCAACACGAGGCAACATCGGCCAATGCGAGCCAATCGGAGGTCGGGGCACATTCCGGGGAACAAACGTACGTAAAGGTCGTTTAGACTGCGCCTCGTTCCCCGGTTGCGACCATCCATGCTCACAGACAAAATTTGCAAGGCAGCGGCCTGTCCCTCAGGCAAGAAGCGGCTACGGCTGACCGATACGGAGGGGCTGTATCTTGAGGTCAGCCCTAACGGGTCCAAACGCTGGTTCTGGAAGTTCTATACGCCCAAAACAGAAAGTGAACCTGCAAAGGAAAGCCGGCTTGCATTAGGCAGCTACCCTTCTGTCGCGCTGGTTGATGCGCGGAAGCAGCGTGACGCGGTGCGTCTTCACAAGCTCGAAGGGATCGATCCCTTATCAGCGCGAAAGAAGCTGAAGCTGATCGCAAACAGCTTCTCGCGGGCATCGTTCCGCGAAATTGCGCTGGAGTGGCACGGCAAGCAGCGGTCCGAGTGGAGTGAAGGGCACGCCAAACGGGCTCTCGCGCAACTGGAGCGAGATCTCTTTCCGTGGATCGGGGAACGATTGATCAAGGCCATCGAGCCAACGGAACTGCTGGCGACATTACGAAAAATCGAACAACGGGGCGCATACGAAACCGCCGACCGCGCCCTGATGCTGTGCAGGCAGGTCTGGCGGTACGCTATCGCAACCGGACGGGCTGAGCGCGACGTGACGTACGGGATGAAGGACGCGCTGACGCCGTACCGCGGCACGCACTTCGCTGCTATCACGGATCCCGAGGAGCTGGGCAAGTTGCTGCGGTCCATCCAAGCTTACCAAGGCGGGCCGATCGTGCGCGCCGCGCTGCAGCTGGCGCCGATCCTGTTCCAACGACCCGGGGAACTCCGAGCGGCCGCCTGGGCCGAAATTGATCTCCAGCAAGCTCTCTGGACTATCCCGGCGTCCAGGATGAAGAGGGCGAAGGATGGCAAGCAGTTCGGTGATCCGCATCTCGTTCCGCTACCCAAGCAGGCTGTGGCCATCCTGTCGGATCTCCATCGCATCACCGGCAACGGCCTCTTGGTTTTTCCTGGCGAACGTGATCACGCGCGTCCCATGTCAGACAACTCGGTTCGAACTGCGCTCATCCGGATGGGTTACTCGCCGGATGAGCAGACTTGGCACGGATTCAGGGCCACCGCCCGCACCATGCTCGCCGAGCGGCTTGAATGTGATCCGCTACTGATCGAGGCGCAACTCGCGCACGCGGTGAAGGATGCTAACGGGCGCGCCTATAACCGGACCACGTACCTTCAGCAGCGCGCGAAGATGATGCAACAGTGGGCTGACTATCTCGATGCTCTACGTGACCATCCAGGCACCGATAAGGCGGTTCTGGCCACGGCCCCGAACCATGAGAAGGTGGATGAAATTGTCGTCAAGGAGCCGGTCCCTCAGTTCGCCAAAGATGTCACTGGCATTGGGAAAGGGGCACGAGTGCGCGAATCGATGGCGGAAGGATTCGCCCGCGCCGACTGGAGCGATACGCGCTGGCGATAAGGGGAGTCCCAGCCTAGTTGTTCCGATTGTCGAATCGAGCATCTGGAACCCGTCGTGGCGTCGAGCGCCAGCACATGACCACCCAGGGGCACGCGGATGGACGGGACGCCAGTCCCGCATGATGACATGGTGACGGCGCCTTAAACGGCCAGGCGGTGCTTCTTGAACGATCGCTCAGGCGCCAGGAAGAGATTTCCCCGAGCTCGGGAGAAGGCGACATACAGCTTATTCCGGATGGTCGGCTTCGCCTGCGCGAGCTCACCGCGCTGGAGAAGGGCCCAGCTGTTGGGGTTTAGGACCACGCAGACATCCTGGTAGTGATCGAGGCCTTTGCAGGCTCCCCAATTGTGCGAGTGGCAGCCGTAGAGCCAATGCTGCTCCAGAAACAGCTTCACTGTCCCTGGGTCGGAGTGGAGCCGATTGACATCCGCCTCGCACTGGACGACCTCCACCCGCGCGGAGCTCGCTTCGGCGGCGGTGATCTTGATGCCGAGCGTTTTGGTGATGTGGTCGCAGACCGCAGGCCCGCAGCGATGACTCGAGCCCAGTGTCGTACTGTCGACCTTGAACCCCGCCTTCGCGAAGCGCGAACGATACGCGTCGAAGTCGTCGTGCAACGACTTGTTGACGTTGCCGTCGTGACTCGTCGCGAAAGTGTGTTGATAGAAGTCCCCGACAAGGCGGAAACGCGCTCGCGCCTGCGCGATCTCCAAGAGAAAATTGAAGTCGTGCCCACCGAAGTCCTGGACCTCGTCGACATAGACGTCGTCATAGTAGCGCTCGAGCCTCTCACGAAGCTCTCCAAGGCATCCCTTCACGGACAGAAGCTTGGCCATCCGGGAGTGGTAAACCCGATCGCCATCCATGTACCGCAATCTGTTCGACAGCGGCACGCGGCTCGAGGACTGCGACGGAGCCGAAAACGAGATGCCCCGGGTTCGCATGTCTTGCTGCAGGAAAGGCTTGTAGCAAAAGCGGTTCAGGAACGAGAAGTAGGTGTCCACCGTGACGGCCACTGTACGCCCGTCAAACCTCTTGGCGATGCGTCGCCGCAGGTCGTCCTCGGTGTTCGTCGTGTAGGTGACGATCAAAGAGCGCCGCGAAGGATCGATCTGTTCGACGATGCTGCGGGTCTTGCCCGAGCCTGCCACCGCGAAGGTCACTGTCTTATCCATGCGATCGCGTCCTGGATGTATTGCGGCGCGCGTAGTTCCGAGGCGCCTTTGTCGAGAAGCTCGAAGGCGACGTCGGCCTTGTTCGCCAGCATATAGTCCAGCACGCTGAGCGACTTGCGCGATGTCCCAAACAGCCGGTCGCAGAGCGCCTTGTTGTCCTCGTAGAGGCAGACCTCGAACGTGCTCCGTGCGTCGACCGGATCCGCAAAGACGCGAGCGTTGTCCATGCGGAAATCCGCGTAGTTGTCCACGCAATTCTTTTGCCAGTGCTTGTCGTTGTCGCGCACGACGGCGACCCGGACGCCCAAGAGCCTCGCCAATTCCAGATATCGCTTGAAGCTAGTCCCGCCCACAGAGATGACGTGCACACCGTCCGTGGCCAGCGTGCTGCCCTTGGCGTGCTTGGCGTAGAGCTCCTCGAGCAGGATGAACTCCGCGTCGCCCTCAACCAGGATTACCTTGTTCGACAACGCGAATTGCAGCACATTGTTGTCGGGGGCCTTCATAAAAAATTTCGCGGTGGACTCGCTCAGATCCGACAGCGCACCGCGCTTCGCGGGGTCAGTCCCCAGGAGGGTTGCCTTACGCAAGTCGAGTCTCGAACAGATCATGCTGCTGTGGGTGGCGACTAGGAGTTGCCGATCCGCAGCCTGCGACAGGCGCTCGACGAGTTTTCGCATGTGCGAATGGCTCAGATGATTCTCAGGCTCTTCGAGCAGCAACAGGTGCAGCGGGTGGGTCCCCTCGCCCCCGCGACGCAGGGCGAAGCTGGTCTTAACCAAGCACTGTCTGCCTTTGCCGCGCACGTCGAGTGGTAGCTGGTCCTCCAAGATAACGAGGTCGGTCCCCAGGTTCGCCTTGGAGCTCGTGCGCACGCCGAATCTGTACTCGGTCAGCGGCTCGTTGATCTCTTTCAGATGCACGTCGCGGAACTCATCCTTCGCCTTGCGATACGAGCTCTCGAGCCTGCTTCGGGCCTTCGCGTCGGCGTTCACCGAGAAAAGAGACTGCGTGTAAACGCGGGTTGCTTGCTCGCTGTCGATGCGCGAACTGTCCAGGAGCAAGTGGCGCACGTGCTTCTTGAATGCGATCTGCGAATCCTCGGCGAACGTGGCGAAGCGCGGCGCGAAGTATTCGAAGGGGAAAGGCGCGTCCGGATCTCGCAGCAGCTCGCTGACCTCCTCCTCCAGCTCGCGCGGCACGGTGATTTCCAGCTTAATCCCGTCGCACTGCTTGCCATCGACGTTGTTCTTCCCGTTCAGGAGCGGATCGGTGCCCTCCGTCAGGAATATCTCGACCAACGCTTTCGGCAGATCCACGACCGAGCGCCGACCGGCCATGAAGCGGTCGACGGCGTCGGCATTCAGGAGCGCTTCGACGCCCAGCGACTCGATCTTCGACCGGCTCGCGCTCAGAGCCAGGTCGATGGCCAGCAGCACGCTGCTCTTCCCAGCCTCGTTGTCTCCGAGCAGGACGTTGAGTCCCGACTTCAGCGGCAGGTCCAACATGTCGAATCGCTTGAAATTCCGAAGCACGACTTTGGTGATTGCGGGCATCGCTTCTCCTCTCATCTCCCGGTTCGTTTTCAGTGTCCTGCGTCGGGCCAGACCGCCGTCAGCCGCTGCGGCGCGGATTCGGCTCCAGCTGCCGAGGCGCCGCTGTGGGTCGACATCGCCCGATGGGTGTCCCGCAGCTTCTCCGTCGTAGCGCTGCGCGCCAGATCGAGTCGTTGGACGTCAGCTCTTGCTTGGAGGTGCTGCCGGCGGCTGCGGAGCCGGGACAGGTGAAGGAGGGCTCGGAACGTGGCGCTTGCTATCCCCCGGTCCTGGAACTCTCGGGCCAGTACTAGCAGTGCTGTGATCGATCATTCTCTGATTCTCTTTGGTTAGTGTTCTGTGATAGGCCTACTGGGATGGCTTCAGCACCCGCAAAAAGTAAACGATCAATAGCAGGTAACCGGCGATCACGCCAACGATCTTCAGACCGAAGCAGAAGTTGGCAGGCATGTTCCACTTTGAATCGCCTCTGATTTCCTAGACACCTGCGAGCCTCATACTGAGGCAAGGAGAG
>DAIMZU010000165.1:5208-6113 GCA_036733845.1 Ramlibacter sp. | reverse complement strand
GGCCTATCGGGAGCGGGTGATCGACGAGGTCCTGGGGTGGCTCGAAGTGCGGGACACCCTCCCGGCGAATGTGTGAGTTGAACGCAGCGGTCCCTCCGCGCCCTCTGCGTTAAACGGAAACCTCCGGCTCGCGCGCATCCGCTGCCAATTCCGGCAGCTGCCGCACCCGGTCGTACAAGGGCGCGAAATCCGGTGACGTCATGGCAAACAGCGCCTGCAGGCTGTCGACCACGAAGTAGGTCGCCTGGAAGCTGTCGATCTTGTAGCGCGTGCGCATGGCGCGCTCCAAGGTCAGGGGCAGCCGCTGTGGCGTGGGGCTCTCGACCGCATGGCGCAGCTCGCCTGGCGAACTGAGGATGCCTGCCCCGTAGGCCCGCAGGCCGCCGTGCTGGCGCACCAGTCCGAATTCGATCGTGTACCAGTACAGCCGGCTGAGCATTTCACAGGCCCCGAGCGACTGGGCCTTGAGCCCGCCCTCGCCGTAGGCCTGGATGTAGTCCGCGATGCCCGGATCGAACAGCATGGGCACGTGTCCGAACAGGTCGTGGAAGACGTCGGGCTCGACGATGTAGTCGAACTCCTGTGGCGTGCGGATCCAGTCGGTCACGGGGAATCGGCGCTGCGAGAGCAGCGTGAAGAAGGGCACTTCGGGGATCAGGCCCGGCACGCCGACGATTTCCCAGCGGGTGGCCTTGTACAGCCGCTCGTTGATCTCGTCGAAGCGGGGAATGCGGTCCTTGACTCCCAGGGCCGGCAGGGCCGAGATGAACTCGTCGCAGGCCCGTCCCGGCAGAAGCGCTTCCTGGCGCTCGTACAGCCGGCGGTAGGTGTCGTGGTCGGTTGCGGTGTAGCCTTGCCAGTCCTGCGGGCAGGTGTAGTCGGCGCCGGCGCGGCTGTAGTCGCCG
>DAIMZU010000165.1:0-5198 GCA_036733845.1 Ramlibacter sp. | reverse complement strand
GTCCAGCTCCATGGTCTCGAACAGGGCCTTGAAGTTGCCCTCGCCGAAGCCCTGGTTGCCCTTGCGCTGGATGAACTCGAAGAAGATCGGGCCGAGCTGGTTCTCGCTGAAGATCTGCAGCAGCAGCTCACCCGGCTGTCCGTCGACCAGGATGTTGCGCTGCTTGAGCGCCTCGATGTCCTCGCTCAGTTGCGGGATGCGCCGCGGAAGCAGCTCGTAGTAGGTCTCGCTGGTGGTCAGCAGCTTCACGCCCGCCATCTGCAGCGCGTCCACCGACTCGTACAGGTCGCTCGAGCCGAGCGCGATGTGCTGGATGCCCTCGCCGTGATAGCGGTCCAGGTATTCCTGGATCTGGCCGGCCTTGTCGTTGCCCTCTTCGTTGATCGGGATGCGGATCTTGCCGCAGGGGCTGGTCATGGCCTTGCTCTTGACCCCCGTGGCCTGGCCTTCGATGTCGAAGTAGCGGACCTCGCGGAAATTGAACATGCGTTCGTAGAAGTCCGCCCATTCGGCCATGCGGCCGCGGTGCACGTTGTGCGTGAGGTGGTCGATGTAGGTCAGTCCGAAGCCGACCGGGTTCAGGGCACCCGCACCCCGGGCGTCCGGCAGCGCCTCGAAGTCGACGTCGTAGAAGCCGATGTTGCCCAGGTCACCGTCCCGGGCGCCATTCTTGCCGCGCCAGCGGTCCACCAGGTAGATGAGGCTGTCGCCGATGCCCTTGATTGCGGGGATGTTCAGCTCGCCGGGACCGGCCTGGCCGGCGTAGCCCCAGGCGCCCAGGGAGATCGCGCGCTCGTAGGCCGCCTTCGCATCCTGGACGCGGAAGGCAATGGCGCAGATGCTGGGGCCGTGCAGCCGTGCGAAGCGCTGCGCGAAGGAGTCAGGCTCGGCGTTGACGATGAAGTTGATGCCGCCCTGGCGGTACAGCGTCACGTCCTTGTGCCGGTGGCGCGCGATGGCGCGGAAACCCATGCTCTCGAACAACTCGCCCATGGCCTTGGGATCGGGCGCCGCGTACTCGATGAACTCGAACCCGTCGGTGCCCATCGGGTTCTCCCATCCAGCGGACTGGCCGGTGACGGTCTGGGGCTGGGAAGCGTTCATGGGTTTTGTCTCCTTCAGGCTAAACTTCAACTCTAATCTGCGAAGGGCGCAGGTTTTTTGTTTGTTGGCGCCATATTGTTGGCTTTGCTTGCAGGAATATTGCGCGTTCAAACCAAATGAAGCCCATCCACACCGACAAGCTCGACCTTGCCATCCTGCGCTGCCTCCAGGAGAACGGCCGGGAAACCTATGACCTCATCGGCGACCGGGTGGGGCTGTCACCCAGCGCGGTGCTGCGGCGGGTCAAGCGGCTCGAGGAGGATGGCGTCATCGACCGCTACGTTGCGCTGGTGCGCCCGGAGGCGGTGGGGCTGGGGCTGACGGCCTACATCAATGTCCGCCTCGAAAAGCACACCGAGAGCCACAAGCGCAACCCGATGGACCTGTTCCGGGCCAGCGTGCAGACCTGGCCGGAGGTGGTCGAGTGTGCCGCGCTGACCGGCGAGATGGACTACCTGCTGCGGGTGGTGGTGGAGGACATGGCGCACTACAGCCGCTTCATCATGGACACGCTGCTCAAGCATCCCAGCGTGCAGGATTGCAAGACCAGCTTCGTCCTCGACCGGGTCAAGGCCACCACTGCCGTTCCCTTGTGAGGGCCTGGGGTAGAGTGGGCCATGCCCGCCGATTTCGTCCCGATCCGCTCGCTGGATCCCGAGCACCGCCCAGGAATCCTGAGGCACCTGCTGGCGCTGGAGCCTCAGGACCGCTACCTGCGCTTCGGCTACGTGGCCACGGACGAGCAGGTGCAGCGCTACGTCGAGGGGCTCGACTTCGAGCGTGACGAGGTCTTCGGCATCTACAACCGCAAGCTCCAGCTCATCGCGATGGCGCACCTCGCGTTCGCCCATGGCCCGCAGGGTGCGGACTGCGCCGAGTTCGGGGTCTCGGTGCTACGCAAGGCGCGCGGGCGGGGCTACGGCAAGCGGCTGTTCGACCGGGCAGTGGTCCACGCCCGCAACGAAGGAGTCGACCTGCTGTTCATCCAGGCGCTCAGCGAGAACGCGGCCATGCTCAGCATCGCCCGCAAGGCCGGTGCGACCTTCGAGCGCGAGGGCGGCGAAACCGAGGGACGCCTTCGCCTGCCGCCGGCCACGCTCGACAGCCGGGTGGGCGAGCTCGTGGATGAGCAGATCGCCCAGACCGACTACCAGTTCAAGGCGCGGGTGCGCAACGTGCGGCAGTTCCTGGCCGGCGTCCAGGAAATCCGCGAGGGCGTCCGTGAAGCTCGACGCAAGTCGGGCCAGTGATCGGGGCCTGTGGCGGCCCAATCCCGCCTGCGCCAGGTGATTGGGCTATCCTACGGTTCCCCCAACGACCGCACGTCCTGCACCCTCCGGCTGTGTCCGAACCGCACCCAGCGCGCGCCTCCCATGAACGGGAGGACAAGCGCACGTTCCTGCAGAAGCTCGCCGAGTTCATCCACCCCGGCCCGGATTCCAAGGCCGAGCTGATCGAGACCCTTGCCGATGCCGAGGACAACGACGTCATCGGGGCCGAGTCCCGGGTCATGCTCGAGGGCGTCATCCGCATGGCCGAGCAGAGCGCCGGTGACGTCATGGTCGCCGCGCCGCGGATGGACATGGTCGACATCGACTGGCCCTACGACGACATCCTGCACCTCGTCATCGAGACCGCGCACTCGCGGTTCCCGGTCTACGAGGGAGATCGCGAGAACATCATCGGCATCCTGCTGGCCAAGGACCTGCTGAAGCTGCAGCGGGCGCCGGAGCTGAACATCCGCGCGCTGCTGCGGCCGGTCTCCTTCATCCCCGAGAGCAAGGGGCTCAACGACCTGCTGCGCGAGTTCCGGGGCAACCGCAACCACCTGGCCATCGTGATCGACGAGTTCGGCCGCGTTGCCGGCCTGGTGACCATCGAGGACGTGCTCGAGCAGATCGTCGGCGAGATCGAGGACGAATTCGACATCGACGAGGACGCGGGGGACATCTTCGGCCTGGCCGACCGCACCTGGCGCGTCAGCGGCGACACCGCCATCGAGCGCGTGAACGAGGCCTTCAGTGTCGACCTGCAGCCCGTCGCCAGCGACGGCGACGGCGAGCGCCGCTTCGAAACCATCGGCGGCCTCATTGCCCATGCGATGGGCCACGTGCCGCGCCGCGGCGAGTTCATCACCCTCGAGGGCCTGAACTTCGTCGTGCTGCACACCAAGGGCGGCGCGGTGCGCTGGTTCAAGGTCTCGCCGGCTGCCGCGCGGGACGACGCAGCTTGACAGCCGCACGGCGCCTGCTGCCGTCGGCGGGTGCGGCCGTCGCTGCCGGGCTCGCGCAGGCGGCCTCCATCGCCTGGCCAGGTTCCGGCCAGGCGCTGTGGTGGCTGCAGATCGCCTCGCTGGCCATGCTGGTGCCGCTGCTGCTGCGGCAGCCCGGGGCCGGCCGGGCGGCCTTCATCGGGGGCCTGTTCGCCACCGCCTGGCTGGCGGGTTGCTGGTGGTGGCTCTTCATTTCGATGCACGTGTACGGCGGCCTGGCCGCGCCGCTGGCGGTGCTGGCCGTGCTGGCGCTTGCAGCGGGGCTGGGCAGCTACTACGCCCTGGCGGCGGCGGGCGCCTGGTGGTTGTGCCGCGGCCAGCCCGGCAGGTGGGCCGCCGCGGCGGTGTTCGCCGGCTTGTGGCTGCTGGCGGAGCTGACGCGCGGCGTCCTGTTCACGGGGTTTCCGTGGGGGGCGGGCGGCTACGCGCACGTCGAAGGCCCGCTGGCGGTGCTGGCGCCGTGGATCGGCGTGTACGGCATCGGCTTCGTCGCCGCCCTGATCGCCGCGCTGCCGTCCACCGCCGGTTGGCGCGGTGGCCTCCTGGCCGTGGCACTGCTGCTCGCAGCCGCCCTGCTGCCGCGTGCGCCGGGCGGCGAATCCGCTGGTCGCCTGTCCGTCGCGCTGCTCCAGGGGAACATCTCCCAGGACGAGAAGTTCCAGGGCGGCACCGGCATCCCGCTGGCACTCGACTGGTACGCCCGCGAGCTCATGGGCAGCAAGGCGGCGCTGGTCGTGGCGCCCGAGACGGCGATTCCGCTGCTGCCGGCCGAACTGCCCGAAGGCTACCTGGCCGCGCTGGGCCGGCACTTCGGCCAGGGGGAGCAGGCGGCGCTGGTGGGTATTCCCCTGGGCAGCTTCCAGGACGGCTATACCAATTCGGTGATCGGCATCCGGCCCGGCGCCGACGTTTACCGATTCGACAAGCACCACCTGGTGCCCTTCGGCGAATTCATCCCGCCTCTGTTTCGCTGGTTCACCGACCTGATGAACATCCCCCTGGGCGACTTCGACCGGGGAGCCGTGGGGCAGCCCTCGTTCGAGTGGCAGGGCCAGCGGCTCGCGCCGAACGTGTGCTACGAGGACCTGTTCGGCGAAGAACTGGGTGCCCGCTTCCGGGACCCGGCACGCGCGCCGACCATCTTCGTGAACGTGAGCAACATCGGATGGTTCGGCAACACCGTGGCGATCGACCAGCACCTGCACATCAGCCGCATGCGCGCGCTGGAGTTCCAGCGGCCGGTGATCCGCGCCACCAACACCGGAGCGACCGCGATCATCGACCACCGGGGCGCCGTCACCCACCTGCTGCCGCGGCACACGCGCGGCGTCCTGGAGGGGGAGGTCGAAGGGCGTCATGGCCTGACCCCCTTCACCCGGTGGGTCGCGGCCTGGGGACTGGCACCGCTGTGGCTGCTGGGCGGCGGGCTGGCCGCGCTCGGCCTGGTTGCCCACCGCAGCCGCCATCGCCGCGGGCGTCTCTCAGCCTACCCCTGACGGTGCCGGGGGCCGGCGATGCACGGGTGGCGCGGCAGGCCCACCCGTAAAATCGGTGGATGCTCACCTTCCAGCAAATCATCCTCAAGCTGCAGTCCTACTGGGACGCGCAGGGCTGCGCCTTGCTGCAGCCGTACGACATGGAGGTCGGGGCAGGCACCTCGCACACGGCCACCTTCCTGCGCGCGCTCGGCCCCGAGCCCTGGAAGGCGGCCTATGTCCAGCCGAGCCGGCGTCCCAAGGACGGCCGCTACGGCGAGAACCCCAACCGGCTGCAGCACTACTACCAGTACCAGGTGGTGCTCAAGCCCGCGCCGGCCAACATC